>JAGBXG010000326.1 GCA_017629415.1 Pseudomonadota bacterium
CGATGCCTGTGTCGGCATGGCCGCCAACATGATCGGTATAAATAAAGCCATCATTGTCTTCAATTGCCAGGGAAAAATGATGGAAATGTTTAATCCCGTCATTATCTCAAGTTCCGGCAGCTATGACACAGAGGAAGGCTGTCGTTCTCTGGAAGGCCAACGCAAAACCAAGAGATATCATTACATCAAAGTGCGGTATCAGGATCGTCAATTTATTTCTCATGTCAAAAGATTTTCGGGATGGGAGGCCCAGATCATTCAGCATGAGATAGATCACTGTAACGGCATTATCATTTAAAAAAAGTTTAGATCATACCGGATCTGGGCATTGCGAGGCGTCAGCCTCGCATCGGGGGTAGGCGCGTATTTGCGCAGCAAATAGCGACGTAGGGGGCTTGGCCCCCTTGCCATAAAAGATATGATTTGAAAATTTCTTAACAAAACTGCAGGTGTATGATGTGGTTGCCGTTTGCTTTCTTATCGGCGTTTTTGCTCGGATTTTATGATATTTCCAAAAAACATTCCTTGAAACACAATGCCGTTGTTCCGGTTCTATTTTTAAATACACTGGTTTCCAGTTGTTTATTTTTGCCTTTTCTGTTCGGAACCTGGACCGGTGTATTTTCGGAAGGTCATCTGCTCCATGTGCCCGCGACGCACTGGGAAGAACAGGGAGCCATTTTTATCAAATCTGCGCTCGTGCTTTCCTCATGGTTTTTTGGCTATATCGGGCTCAAGCATTTACCATTGACGTTGGTGGGGCCCATCAATGCCACACGTCCGGTCCTTGTATTGATTGGAGCCGTACTCTTTTTTGGAGAACAGCTTAACCTTTGGCAATGGGCCGGCGTCGGAACTGCGATCATTGCTTTTTACTTGCTCAGTCGAAGCGGCAAAAAAGAAGGCATCGATTTCAAACACAATCGATGGATATTTTCGTTAATTTTGGCCTGTGTCTTAGGCGCATGCTGCGGTTTATATGACAAATATTTGATGGCGGCACCAACTGCAGGCGGTCTTGGACTCGACAGAATGGTCGTACAGACCTATTACAACTTTTATCAATGTCTGCTGATGGGCATCATGATGCTGACCATGTGGCTGCCCAAACGAAAAACTCAGCCTTTTCATTGGAGCTGGGCCATTCCGGCAATATCTTTGTTTTTATCCTGTGCTGATTTTGTCTATCTCTATGCCTTAAGTCTGGATGGTGCCATGATTGCTGTCGTTTCAATGGTCAGACGTGCCTCTGTGCTGGTTTCTTTTTGCTTTGCCGCCTTTATACTCAAAGAAAAAAACTTGCGCGACAAAGCCGTGGATTTGGGCCTGGTTGTCATCAGCATGATTTTGCTTGCCATCGGAGGCATCCATTAAAACAAACAGAGACGAGCCATATGCCTGTCTCTGTTTGGCAAAGTTTTTCTATCTTTGCTGAAGCTGACGGCGACATGTGTCACAAAGATATGCCCCCACAAACGGCTTGGGATTGGAGGCAGACTCTTTCATCGGCATGCCGCATATATCGCAACGCTGCATACTCCGGCGCTCTTCAATCAATTCGATAAGTTCTTCTGCACGATCGCTTCCAGTGCGAAGAATCAAATCGAAATACTGACCAAAAAAGGAACGAAGATTAAATCCTTTTGGAATAGGTTTTCTTTCTGCCATAATTTTTCCTCAAATTTCAATTTCGAGTGATGGAAAACCGATAGACGGCTCCTGAGCCGTCATGCGTGACATCTCATTCAGTAACATTTGCAGTTTTGCTGTCAACGTTTCAAATCCAGATTGACTTAAATAATGTTCCAATGCTGTTGTCATCGCACTCTCCCAATAGGGACGCAAAATAGCAGGCACCGCCACCTGAAAATGCATATCTAAAAGCTGTAGAACACTTTCTGCAGAATGATGCATAGAATTCATGACCGCAATGGCAAAGCTCAAAGATGCATGCATCTGAAAATCAGATTCTAAAGCTAATTCAAATCCGTGCACGGCAGATAAAAAGGCTTCGTGGTGATAACCGCATACGGTTTGCAATGCACTTTTGGCAATCATGACACTCATTTCACCAAACTTATCGCCAAGCAAACCAAAATCTTTGCACGCCCGCCCAAAGGCCTGCAAACCTTTGTCCAAATTGGCATCCACCATGGCAAGTCCACCCAGCAAAGTATGACACCACGCACGCGCTCGGCGGTTTCTTGGACCAAAACTGGCAATGGCTAAAGAAAGCTCATCTTCAGCTTGAAGAAAATCATTCTGCCGGGCAAACATCAGCGCACGAATGCATGATACCGTTCCCGTTAACACAGAGGTGTGATGGGCATGATGACTTCGTTGCCCAAGTCTGAGCAAAATATCATCAATTTCTTCCCAATTCTCATTGAGTGCATATGCAATGAGCAAATGGCTTTGAGCATGATCCAAAGCCACATCGTCACAATACCGTTCAACTGCAGAGACGCTGTCAATAAGCTGATATAAATCCACGTTTTGAGGATGTGCAATAAACGAGACAAAATCAATCCAGACGTTGAGCTGAGATTTATCATTTTCAGCATGATAAGCATCCAACACAGTCATGGCACGAACACCAAGCTGACTGGCGGTATGACTATTGCCAGCATACCACTCAAGCCTTGAAAGACGCATATTGACACAAGCCAGATCAAGATCTGCCGCCATCAGTTCAAATGCTTTTTGGGCTTCTCTAAGCGTATGAAGTGCCATCATGGGTTCGCCAATATGGCTTTCGGCATCGGCTTTCCATAGCAGCATACGATTTGCCTGCAGTTTGTCACCACATTTGAGAAATCCTTCATAGCTGGCATTTAACAATTCAATAGCCCGTTGAAAGTTCTCTTGTCGCATATGACGCATGGCATGAAGCCATCTGACATGACTCAGCCAAATAAACTCCCGAGTACGTTCAACCCATGATTTCAAGCACTGACAAAAAATATCAAAAGCAGCATCCTCATCGAGCAAAATAGCTGTTTGAGTGGCATTTAAAAGCATTTTAGGCCAGTCAATAGCCTGCATGAGCTTGCTGTCTGGAGAAGATTGAACCCATTTTTCATCAAAGATTTGTCCAAGATGCTTAAAACGCTGCAATGCCGTCTCGTACTCTCCTAAACTCAATGCCTGTTCTGCGCTTTCAGCGCCCATTTGCGCAAAAGACGGCAAATCATCGGCTTCAAACCACAGATAGGCCATGCGCCACATCTGATCATGCGTAGGCTCCGCATAACATTCCAACAAAGCCATGGCCGCTTGTGCTTTAAGCTGACGCAAACGCGGAGGAAGAAACTGATTTTGCAAATAAGCCGCAAGTTCAGGTTCAACAAACCGCATCTTCATCGTCGCATGTCCCTTGTACGGATCTGTCGGCTGAAGAGAAAGAAATCCGTAACTGCACCATGAAGCAAGTGCTTCACGCCAGCAATCGGCCAATGAAATATCCTCATCCAACTGCCAAAAATGTTCAATTTCCGGCATGGACGCCTCACCTCCGAAAATGGAAAAAGATGCTAAAATCTCACGATAAAATATCGCATCCGTTCCCAGTTTATTTTCGGTTTCAGAAAGACGTTCCAATGTCTGAAAAAGCTGAACCGAATGTTTCTGCTTTTTGCGAACAACTCCAAGCAAAGGGTCTGATTCGTTAATAACTGGCAGCACATCAGAATGGTCTGCCCCCTTCATCTCACGTATCTTCAAACTGATTTGACTGGCAGAATCCTGCACAGTCTGAGGAACAATCTCCTGACTGGCATGACGCAGACTCTTAATCAATGGAGAATCGCCGTAATCCTCCCAAGAACAAGGAATTTTTCTAAGTTCAGATTCAAACTCATCTACGCTGACAAAACGCTGCCAAGTCTTTTTAGAAAGTGCTGTCTCGATGACATGACGCAATTGCGCTTTAATTTCCGGACTGAGACCCTCAAAATGCGGATGCCAGTCAAGAGAAGGAACGGGAGCACTGATTTGAGCACGCATCGTTTCAAATGCCGTTGCCCCCACAAAAGGCAAACGACCACAAAGCATTTCATAAAGCAATATCCCTACTGCATAAATATCCGTTGCAGGACCAATCAACGCTGAACGATGAAGAACCTGCTCCGGAGCCATATATCCCGGTGTGCCAATCTGAAACGTACGCGTTTCTTCACGCCCTAAACTTTGAGGCAATGCTGCAAGCCCAAAATCTACCAATTTCGCGACAAGACGTTCATTCTTCATACAAACAAGAACGTTTTCCGCTTTTAAATCTCGGTGAATGACACCGCGAGCATGCGCATGGGACAATGCACATAAAATTTGACCCGCTAAATCTAAAACTGCACTTAATGGCAAACGATTTGACGTCAATGCATGAAGTGTACAACCATGTATCATTTCCATCGAAAGATAATGCCGATTCTCTTCTGTCGTCCCATAATCATAAATTTCCACAATGTTAGGATGATGGAGCAATGAACAGGCTTCCGCTTCACGATGAAAACATTTACGCATCCCCGGATCTGCACTGGTCTTGACATGCATCATTTTAATGGCAACCTGGTGTCCCAGAATATTGTCCCAAGCATCCCAAACTTCGCCCATACCACCTTGGCCCAGCAAAGCCTTCATTGTATATCGTGCAGAAAAAGACTTCATGTCATCGTACTCTGATAGTTGTAAAACCAATCAAACTTACAAAGTCCTACATATCACCATTCAAAATGCATACCAATGATTTTTGCCTTTCTTACTTCGCTTTAAAACTGATCTAAATGAGGTATTTTCAGGTTGAGGGGGCAGCCGCCCCCTACGGCGCTATTTGCTGCGCAAATACGCGCCTACCCCCAATGCACGGCACCCCCAAATCTCATATTCCTTATAAATCGAAACTTTGCAA
>JAGBXG010000327.1 GCA_017629415.1 Pseudomonadota bacterium
ATTGGGGGTAGGCGCGTATTTGCGCAGCAAATAGCGCCGCAGGGGGCTTGGCCCCCTTCAACAATCATTTTCCAAAGATGGCAATTTGTGGGGTTGTTGCGCGAAAAATCATTTGCCCGCAGTTTGAATGTGCTTAGGCTTTATGAAATCAGCAAAATGATGATGTTTTGCGCAATTTATGAATTTTGTTTTGTCAAACTGACGAATTTTAGCGTTCATTGCAGATTTCGTGTTCCGTTTTGACATCATTGACTCAGAAAAAGGATTTTACAATGGCACAGGAACGGTTTGAATTTCGATCGGAAACTAAAGAATTGCTTCAGCTGATGGCGCATTCTCTTTATTCGAGCAAGGACGTCTTTCTTCGCGAACTCGTATCCAATGCGTCGGATGCTTTGGATCGCCGTCGTTTTGAAGCGTTGACGGATCCTGCTAAGCTGACGGAAGGGGAAACGCTTGAGATTCGCATTCATGCAGACAAAGCCGCCAAAACATTGACGATTGAAGATAATGGCGACGGCATGACTCGCGAGGATATGATTAAAAATCTCGGAACCATTGCCCATTCTGGCACCAAGGCATTTGTAGAAAAGCTGAAATCTGCCGAGAATCAGGAACAGGCGAATACATTGATTGGTCAGTTTGGTGTGGGATTTTATTCCGCATTTATTGTGGCAGATGAAGTGGAAGTTACGAGTCGTCGTGCGGGTCAGGACAAAGCATTTTTGTTCAAATCGACGGGGGATGGCGCTTATACGATTGAAGATGCGGAAAAATCTGAAGTGGGTACGCGTATTGTTCTCAAGCTTCGCGAAGCCGATGAAGATGATCAGCTTTCAGATTTTACCGATGAATATGTCATCAAGAGCACGATTAAGAAATACAGTGATTTCGTGCAATATCCCGTGATGGTTCAATGCGAGCATCGTCATCACTGCGAAGACGTGGAAGAAGGGCATGATAAGGATACGTGTCATGATCCCACGCATATGGTGATTGAACAGACATGGGAACAAGCCAACTCCATGAAAGCGATTTGGCTCAAGAATGCCAGCGATGTCACTGATGAGGAATACAACGAATTTTATAAACATATCACTTATGACTGGACAGATCCTTTGTTCCGCTTGAATGTCAAAGCTGAAGGTACGACGGAATATCGCGGTTTGCTCTTTATTCCAGGCCGTCCGCCTTATGATATGAATTATCGCGATGCCAAGTATGGCCTCAGATTGCATGCTCAGCACGTATTGATTATGGAACAATGTGCTGAATTGCTTCCCGATTATTTGCGTTTTGTCAAAGGTGTTATCGATTCTTCCGATTTAAATTTGAATCTTTCGCGTGAAATTCTTCAGAAAGACCGCAGTATATCGACGATTAAAAAGCACGTGACGAAAAAAGTGCTCGATTTGCTCGATAGCACGGCCAAGAATGAACCCGAAAAGTATGCCAAATTCTGGGAGCATTATTCGAGATTGATCAAAGAGGGTGCAGCCAGCGACTATGATAATAAAGATCGTCTGATGAAGCTGATGATGTTTGTTTCGACATTTACGGTATCAGAAGATGAAAAATCAGAGGCATCGGAAGATAAAAAATCTGACAAGACGACGACTTCATTTGCACAATATGTCAGCCGTATGCCGTCAGAGCAGGATGCTATTTATGCGATTACCGGTGAATCGCTTGAAGTTGTTCGTAACAGTCCGCATCTCGAAGCTTTTCATCAAAAAGGTTACGAAGTTCTTTATCTCGTGGATCCGTATGATGAAATTCTGTTTTCACAGATTACCGAATTTGATGGCAAAAAAATCGTCTTTATTGGCCGTGGTGAAGTTGAGTTAGGCACGGATGAAGAAAAGAAAGAGAAGCGTGAAAAACTCGAATCTCAGCAGAAAGATTACAGTGAGCTTTTGAGCAAACTGGCATCGGCTTTAGATAAGGATGTTGACAGTGTTCGTCTTTCTTCGAGATTGACGAGTTCTCCGGCATGTCTGGTGGGCTTGGATGGCGATGTCAGTCCGCATCTCCAGCGTATCTTGTCTAAGATGAGCAATGCGAATATGCCGATGTCCAAGCGTGTGCTTGAAATCAATCCGAATCATCCGTTGCTTGTTAAACTTCAGGCCAAATATGCAGCCAATGCCGATGATCCTGTGATTGGTAAATTTGCTCAGCTTTTGTTTGCACAGTCTCTCCTGGCTGAAGGTTCACCGTTACCTGATCCTGTGGAATACACCAAGCTAGTGACTGAACTGATGGTAGATTCTTTATAAGCTGAAGAACAAATAAGAGCCGTGACAAAAGCACGGCTCTTATTGTTTTGGAGCTTCTTGGGCGTTACAGGTCTAAGAAGTTCAAGTAAAGGCTGATGCCATTGCCGTCAACATTGAATTGGAAATGTTCTGCGCCCATGGTTGCTTTGCGCATGCCATCATCAGTGCCTTTGCTGTCAGAAACTGTCAACTGATCAAAGTTGAACGAGACATTGACAAATTCTAAGGCTTGCTGGAAGAACGGTGTTTGTTCGAGCATGTTGAATGCGGTTGCAGGTATGGTCATGGCGCCTGCAGATTTTCCGGCGTGGAGGTTTCCGAGTCCGATTTGGAATTTTTGATCGGAGAGTTCGACGTTCAAACCTGCCAAAAGATCCATGTAACCGCAGAAGCTTTCGGTACTCCAGAGACGGAATGCAAAAGTGAAATAGTTTTGCCATCCTGCGTCATAGCTGAGCAAGACATCTTGGGGATATTCTTCTGCGATGTTGGCCATACTGACTTTGAAGCCTGGAGAACTTGTTGTTCCCTGGCTGGTATCGCTGTCAGTCAGGTTGATGGAGTCGTCGATATAGCCTTCATACATCATACGGCTCAGGACGCCTCGAATCAAATCCGGATGGATATGGATGCCGATTTCTGCATCTTCTGGGAAAGCTTCATCCCATTTTACGGTTTCTGTTTTGGAGAAGAAAACGTTGGAATACATGCCGAGTGTCATTGTTCCTTCTGCTTCATTGACACGCGGTGAGCCGGCTAACAGTTTAATATTGTTATCGCCGATTTCCCAGGCTGCGATATCAAAAAGATGGGCAGTGGGCAGCTGGTCACTGATTAAAGCTTTTAAGCCTGTTTCCAGAAGCGGTAAAAGCGTTTCATACGCTGAATAGCCTTGTGCAGACAATCCCAAGATCTGTGCTTTTTTCATATCGATATATACAGAAGTTTTGGATTGTGTGCTGTCGATAACGGTTTCAATGGGAAATCCGAATTTTGCACTGGCATTAAACGTTGAGCCCATGAATGAAGCGTTCAAGGGTAATGTGAATGAGAGGCAGTTATCATAGTCTAGTGTATAGGTATAGCCTTCAGCAGCATCGCGACAACCGCCGACTTCAATGGTAGGGAGTTGTAAATCAATCGATGCAAAAGCTAAATCCAACGTATAATTCCATTCTGTGGCGGCACGGAACAATTTGTTAATGGAGGAGGCATTCAGGACAAGTGCCATAGAATAATCGCCGACAGGATTGATGGTATCGACGAGTTTTCCTTCTTGTGCGATGTCGTCTTGGAATTGCTGTTCATAGTCCGGGCAGCTTGCGGAATTGTTGAGAATTTCATTCAATGTATTGGCGGCGCCATCAAGATCGCAGCTTGACAAGGTGGTCAATGCTGTTACGCAAGCAGCTAATGTGAAAAGGGTCTTTTTCATGAATATACTCTCCCTAAAGCGGTAGACTGTTGGATTTAGCCGCTTGGGGAAGGCGTTTTTTAGCCATTTATCCCTAACGGCTTGTAAAACAATATCATTATAGAGAAAACATTGGGGAATGGAATGAATAAAATCTTGCAATAATTGAGTAACGCTCTTAAATTCGCGCGCCGACTTTTTGGCGGTTTTTTGCCTTAAAAGTTTGATTTTTTAAGCCGGGTGTCTTTATTGGCATTTTGGTTAAGAAGGCTGTTGCCCTTTTGAACAAAAACAAGGCTGAGCATTGCACGTATCAAAAGTTTGATATTTGAGTACGTGGCATATTCATGAACAAATCAAGATTTCACATCGATACGCATCGTAGAGTTTTTCCATTATGATGATCCTCATTTATGTCATTTTCGCTTTTGTCTGTGCCATTTTGATTGTGACGGTGCTCCTTCAGCCCGGTAAATCAGGTGGTCTTGGAGCTGCATTTGGCGGTGGTGGAAACACCGTTTTTGGTGCCAGCGGTGGAACACCGGTATTTAGACGCATTACAACGGGTGCTGCTGTATTGTTTATGTTGCTGAGCCTTCTTTTGGCTTTTTTATCTATCGATACCAGTGTGACAGACGATACCAAGCAAATTAAACGCGGTCTTGAATTTGATGTTGTTGAGGATGTAGGTATTTTACCGGCAGATACGATTCCTGCACCAGCGCAAGCTCCTGTTGCAGTACCTGTTGCCGCAGAGCCTGTGCCTGCGCCTGCTGCCGTTCCTCCTGTAGCCCCTGTTGTTCCAGCAATTCCTACAGAAACAGCTGTTCCTGTTGTTCCAGCTGAAGGTGCCGTAGCTCCTGCAGCTCCTGTTGTTCCTGTTGAAGCCGCTGCAGCTCCTGTTGTTCCTGCCGCTCCTGTTGCTCCGGCAGCCGCTCCTGTTGCTCCGGCAGCCGCTCCTGTTGCTCCGGCAGCCGCTCCTGTTGCTCCGGCAGCCGCTCCTGTTGCTCCGGCAGCCGCTCCTGTTGCTCCGGCA
>JAGBXG010000004.1 GCA_017629415.1 Pseudomonadota bacterium
CGCAGAACCGCTGCCAAGTCGTATGTTGTATGTGTCGTAGGTTGTGGCGGAATCCGGCATGAGTTAATCAAAATTGAAGTCATCGATGATATCGATGCGCGGGCCAGTGTAGGGCACCGCGAGTATGGCCTGAGCTGTTTGCAGGACTTCGGTTTGATAGAGGTGTTCGGGGAGATGGTTGAAAAAGTAGGTGGTATCATCGGCATCGGCCCATTTTTCGGCGCGTTTGGCTTCGATTTTATCGCGCACGTGTTTGGGGATTTTGGGGCTGAGTGGTTTGAAGTGCGAAGAAACGGCGTGAATGGCTGTCACGGGACGATATAACCAAAGTTCATCTTTGGCTCGCGTGAGTGCCACATACAGACATCGTCGTTCTTCTTCCACGGCGTCTTCGCCGGCGTCGAGTGCGCGGCAATTGGGCCAAGCCCCGGGTGAGGCACTGATGAGATGGCAAACGGTGGCTTCAAGACCTTTTGCGGAATGAATTGTTGTTAAAATGACGCGATCTGCGTTGGGCGTTGCGCCTTCTTTGGTGAGCTGTTCCAAGCGCGGATCAAGGACATATTCGGTAACAAATTCAGTAATGGAGTTAGAATTTCGGGCGATTTCAATGAGAATCGGGAAATCTTTGCGTCGTGTTTCCCATTCTGTTTTGTAGATATTTTGAAAAATGGGTTCCATGGTCATCAAGCCACGGTCCAGTGCTTTAGCGGCGGAGTCATTGCAGGCAGCCATACCGGACAAAGTTTGTGTGATTTCCGGTGCAATCTTTTGTTTTGAAAGGGAATTTATGGCTGCATCGAGATTTGCTGAGCCGATGCCGATGATAGCTAATCTGGAAGCTTTGGCATGACCGATACCTGGGAACAGCTCAAGAAAGCGCATCCATGCCAGTTCATCGTGAGGATTGGCAATGATGCGCATGGCCGACATGAGATCGCGCACATGCTTGGACTGCATCAGTCCCAGGCCGCCATATATGACGTAAGGAATGCCTTTTTGAATGCATGCGCCTTCCACTTTTTTGAGTGCAGCACCAGCACGTGCAAGCACCATGTGTTCACGCCAGGTACGTCCATGGTCATTTTTAGACTGCAGGATACGATCTGTGACATTGTTGGCTTCTTCCCAATCGCTGTCCCAATGCACGATAGTCGGTATTTTCCCTTTGCCGCGTACGGCTTTGAGCTGTTTGTCGTAACGAAGCGGTGATTTTTGTATCAGCCAGTTGGAGAGATCGAGAATTTCTTGAGTGGAACGATAATTTAAGGTCAGGCGTTGGACTTGTGCGTTTGGTACAACATCGGCAAAGCGATGAATCGTTGTAAAATCCGCTCCACGGAAGGCATAGATGGATTGTGCATCATCGCCGACACAGAACAGGTGACAGTGGTCATAAAAATTGGACAGAAGTTCGTATTGCAGTGGATTGGTATCCTGCATTTCATCGATAAGGATGTGATCGTATTTTGAAGCGATAAATTCACGGGCTTGAGGGTTATTTTTAAGTCCGCGCGCCACCACGCTGAGCACATCATCATAATCGATGTATCGGCGTTCGCGTTTATGCTGAATATATTGGGTAATAAATGCTTCATACACGGGTTTATTTTGTGCAATCAGGCGCTGGATTTTTTCATCATCCTTTTTCGAGCCTTCATAAAGCTTAAGGCGCATGACTTCAGACAATGGTGCCCTTGTATTCATGCAATAGCTGTAAATATCGTAAATCTTAGCCGGTGAAACGGTGTGTCCTGAGCGATCTTTTGCACTGGTTCCGCAAATGAGTTTCATGCAGCTTCTGGCATCTTCTTCATCGAGCAGTGTGTAATCGGATTGTGCAAACACTTGCGGATGAGATTTTATCAGTTCCATGCACCACGAATGAAAGGTTTGGCCTTTGAGTGCACCGGAGGTGATATTTTGCATCTGCATTTTAATGCGTTCGACGATTTCTCGTGCGGATTTTCGTGTGAAAGACAGAATGAGGATTCTATGTTCGGGCACACCTGATTTGAGGAGGTGAGACGCGCGAGCGATGATTGTACGTGTTTTGCCAGTTCCTGCGCCGGCAAGCACGAGAAGATGTTGGCCTTTAAATTGGGCTGCTTTTAATTGCTGAGCATTCAGGGTGTCTTCAAAAGATATCTTCGTTTCTGTCATGGCAAATTTTTGTAATCACAGATGGGGGAGCCGTCAGTGTTGTCAGATATTTAATAGGTCAAATTTTTCAAAAAAGTGCAGAAAAAAATTGTGTTAAGGAGAATATTTGGCTGCTTTGCAGCTTGCGATACATGATAGCACAGAAACAAGGGCATTTATGGATTCAGCACCCATCACAGAAAGAATGCATTTGTGTAGCCTGGGGAATGCCGTGAACGATGTGGATGAGGAAGAGCCGGCGCGTATTGAGGACCGCAGGTCCGAAAAGCGCCGGCGGCCGGCGCGTATTGGCGCCAAGCCAATAGCGCGGCCAGTTCTTAAAAACTGGAAATATTGCATGTATGTGCCATGTATGTGTATGTGTGCCTATTAAATTGTCATGAATCAAGGCATTTTCGACTGTGGACAAAAGGCAAACAATTGTATTACAACGTTGTGGGTTTCCTTTTGCGCGAACTCTGAGAAGGAGAAAAATCCTTGGTAAAGTTAGTATTTAATGAGCAGGGTTGGGAACGGTCGGTAGAGCTGAATGAGCACAACAATGTTGTGATGGTAGGCCGTAATGCCGATTGTGCGGTACAGACGAGCAATGCGTCGGTATCGCGAGTTCATGCGATGATTATGTGGCGTGACGGGAAGCTTTTAGTTCAGGATCCGCCGAACGGTCGTCCGACGAACGGTACGAAAGTGGACGGTATGCGTCTTCAGCCGGGTGAAGTATTGGAGCTTTATGTCGGCAGTGAATTGGTATGCGGCAATTTTCCGATTCGTGTGGTGGCCGATGCGAATGATCAGGTATCTCGGATGGGCGAGCAGGCGGGTCAGATGCCGTCGGCTGGTCAGATGCCGCCGCAGGCATCGGGTGTGAATCCTGTTTATCAGCCTCAGATGGGTTACAATAATCCGCGTGGGAATTATCAGGGTGGTCAGCAGCCGCCGGCTCGTCCTGGTTATCAGGATGGTCGTGGCAATCCTCCGCGTTCGCCGATTCATGCATCTCAGCAGCCGTCGATGCCTCAGCAGATGCCGGGTCAGCCGCCACAGGCGATGCC
>JAGBXG010000328.1 GCA_017629415.1 Pseudomonadota bacterium
GCACCAGAAGCCCTGGCGCTGCTCACCGGAGAAGATCCCGATGACTTAGGACCTTATACCATCCAACCCGTCAAAGACAGTGCCGAAGAATCCCCAGAAGAATGGTCAAATATGATGATGGATTTCGATGACGCTGCCAACCACAAAGCTGACGCAGACGCAACGCCAGAAGAAGCAACAAAACTTAAAGAATCTGCAGACATCGAAGAAGCTAAACCCTTGTACGAAGAATATATGAGACTTCGTAAGGAAAACAATATCGATACGCCGATGGACTTCGATTGCTTCCTGCGCAGACTTCAGCGCAATGCCGCCAAGATTAAAGCGACATACAAATGCGATAACGTCACATTCCATGTCCATGTCTCAGACGGCAACGTCGTTTTGAAACCCAAAATTGAAAAGAAAAAATCTGCATAAATTGCATTTTTTAAAGAAGAGGCCTGCGGGCCTCTTTTTTTGGGTTTAAAAAACCTCAATTTTTGACGCTTTACCCCGAGTTCCCCACAATTCCTACGGTATACGCAAAATCCCCATTGTGGATTCCAAAAGGCGTGATTTGGAACAGCACCGCAAAGATCGTTGTCCTCCCCTATTCCACCCTCGTCTGCCCACAAAATTTCTCAATTTCCAGGCGCATTTGGATAAATTCATGATCGCAGAACTTCCCATCCCCTTGCAAAAAAAATTATCGCGAGCCGTCTCCCAGTGTTCAATCGCATGGAAACTACTGGAACCTAATGACCGTATCATGGTGGCCTTTTCAGGCGGCAAAGACTCGATATTGCTCATTCATTTGCTCGATTCCGTTCGCCGGATTGTCCCATTTCCATTTGAAATCGGCATTTTTCACCTCAATCAGTCGGCACCTGAGTTTCCAGCCAGACCTGCACTCGAACTACTGACAGATGCCGGTTTTCATGTCTGGCATGAAGACTTGGAAACTGCCTCCATATTGGCGGAAAAAATCAAGCCCGGTGACTCCCCGTGCGGCCTTTGCTCAAGACTCAGACGCGGAATTATTTACACACAGGCAACGCGGCACGGCTACAACAAGATTGCGCTTGGCCATCATCGCGACGATGCCGTCGAAACATTTCTGATGAATGCCCTCTACAATGGACAGTTAAAATCTATGCCGGCACGCCTTTTGGCCGATAACGGCGTCAACACTGTCATCCGCCCCATGCTGTATGTCCCTGAAGCCCTTTTGATAGAAGCTTCACAATATATGAAAATTCCAGTCACGGAACAGACCTTCTGCACGCGCGGGCACTCGGGCGAAAGATATGAAACCAAAAAACTCTTAGCCATGTTGGAAGAAAGAAACCCAGGAGCAAAGGGATGCCTCATGCGCGCTTTACATAACGTGATTCCTTCACATCTGCTGGATGAACGAATTCAATGAGTTGAAACATATTATAACAATATCATGATATATCATTTTATACATTCCTGAATCTATTTTATACATTCGTTGATAATATCTGATACAATTTTATACTAAATTTCTTATCTATAAAAAATTATCTATAAAAACTCTTATCTATAGATTTTCAACAGAAGGGGGCCGAGCCCCCTGCGGCGCTATTTGCGGGGCGTTTTGAGCCCTTGGGCGAAATAGACGCGCAACGCAAGGCGTATGGCGGTCTTTTAAGACCGTCATAGCCGCGCGCAACTACGCGCCTACCCCCACAGCGGGGCTCTCGCCCCGCAACGCCCCGCCCCAGCATGATTCAAACATTCCAAATAAACAAAATTTATGATATTTGTATAGTTTTTTTGGGGGGGAAACGGGTTAAAATCAAAGGAGGATAGAGATGAAAACACGTAGCTGGTTATGGATAGCCAGTTTATTATCCATCTGCGCATTTGTAGGCTGTAATAATGATCCGCAAGGCAATACGGATGATTCTGACGGTCCGTCTCAGCCGGCTGTTTGCGGTGACGGCATTCTTGCAGAATCCGAGGATTGTGATGACAGCAATACGGTTTCCGGCGATGGTTGTTCAGACACATGTATGCCTGAACCAGGTTACGATTGCTCAAGCGGAACTTGCGAATTGGAAGAAGGCGGTGAAAATTGCGGCAATGGTGTCACCGATACAGACGAAGTTTGTGATGACGGCAATACCATTTCAGGCGATGGCTGCATGGAAAACTGCCTGGGCGTAGAACAAGGTTGGACATGTCCTACAGACGGCGGCACTTGTGAACAAATTGAAGATCCGCTCGATCCCCCAGTCGATGAACCCGTTGAAAACGTTTGCGGTGACGGCACAACGTCCACGGAAGAGCAATGTGACGACGGCAATACACAGTCCGGGGACGGCTGCACAGAGACTTGCCAGCTAGAACCAGGCTGGGATTGTCCCCCTGAAGGCGGTGCCTGTACAAAACTCGTGATCGATGTCTGCGGCGACGGAAATCTGGACACGGATAAAGGCGAGACTTGCGATGACGGCAATAAAACAAACGGGGATGGCTGCTCGAAGCATTGCTTGCTTGAAAAAAGCTATGCCTGTGAAGGCACCGTATGCGCCACAATATGCGGAGACGGCATCCGTGCCGGACTTGAAGCCTGTGACGATGGCGGCACTGCGGACGGCGATGGCTGCAAAAGCGACTGCTCTGCCATTGAAGAAGACTGGATCTGCATGGAAAGAAATGACAGAACATTCTGCGTTTCCCCAAGCTGTGGCGATAATATCATTAACGGCACAGAACAATGCGACTATGGTACCCCATCGACAGATGAAAATGGCACTTCCTATGGTTGGTCAACATCCCTGCAAGGTCCGTATTGCTATCTTTGCAACCTGACCCCCTACTGTGGTGACGGCATCGTCAATGGAAATGAGCAATGCGACAAAGGCCTCCATGAAGATGGCACACCGCTTTTAGATCAAAACGGCGTACCTGTCGGCGGAAATGGCGGCTACAACGGATGTCTGGCAGACTGCACTCTCAGTGAACATTGCGGCGATGGCAGTTTGAATGGCGACGAAAAATGCGATCAAGGCACCGATGAAAACGGGGTGTCTTTGAATGTTGGCGGTTACAACGGATGTAAAAATGACTGCTCAGGCCCTGAACTGTTCTGCGGCGATGGCATTGTCAACGGCAATGAACAATGCGATCAAGGCGTCATGGATGCGCAAGGCAATTTAACGGGCGGCACCGGCGCTTATGGCGGCTGTCTCTCGACATGCCATCTGGCTTCCCGATGCGGTGACGGCATATTAGATGCTCAGGAAGCATGCGATGGTGAACCCGGCTGTACAGAAACCTGTGTCTATGGCCCCATCTGCGGCGACGGCCATGTGGACGCCGGCGAAGCTTGTGACGAAGGCATGCTTTCGCCACTTGGACGACCCATGATTGTCGACGGCACAGGCAAACCCATGGGCGGCTATGGCAACTATGGCGGCTGTATGCCGGATTGTTCAAAAGCCGCCTATTGCGGTGATGGCAAAATCGATGCCGGTGAAATCTGTGACGATGGAAACAATACAGCAAACGATGGCTGTGCCGCCAACTGCCATGCCGTCGAAAAAGGCTGGACATGTGATGTCGTCAGCAACAAATCTGCCTGCTCTCTCATCCCCTGTGGCGACGGCGTTCGTGCCTCCAATGAAGCATGTGATGACAATGAACCCGGCGTCAACGGCGGATGCCTGAACTGCCAGCCTGTAAACGGCTATATGTGTATGCACGGCAAACCTGCATGCCCAGGCAATATCTGTAATGATACTACGAAAAAATGTGAGCTGATCTCTGTGCTGTACGGAGATGGCATCATCAACAGTGATTTCGAAAAATGCGACGATGGCAATACCACAGACGGCGACGGCTGTACCGATGGCCGCGTCGATCCCGGCTATAGCTGCATTGTTGCCGGTGAACTTTGTGTGGCTGCTGCATGCGGTGACGGTATCCTTGCCAGAGGCGAAGCATGCGACGATGGCAATGTGATGGCCAATGATGGCTGCTCCAATCGTTGTAAAAAAGAAGAAGGCTATTTGTGCACCACACCGGGCACACCATGTGTGAAAGGCGATTGCGGCGATAATATCGTTCAGCATGGTGAAGAATGCGACAACGGCAACAAGACAAACGGCGATGGATGCAGTGCCACATGCACGATTGAAGCCGGTTATGTCTGCTTGGCCGCCGGCGGCAAATGCACCAAAACAACTTGCGGCGATGCCAAACTCAATGCCACGCCGGATACGCAAAATTATAATGGTTACGAACAATGTGATGATGGAGACAAAACCGGCGGTGACGGCTGCAGTGCCACATGCCGTATCGAAACCGGATATCACTGCACTCAGATCAGCGATGTTTCTGACTGCGAAAAAGGTAAATGCCGTGACGGCATCATCGATGCCGGCGAAGAATGTGACGACGGCAACACGATGGGCGGCGATGGCTGTGATCCCATGTGCAAACGCGAAGCCATCTTTGAATGTGATGAAAATGGACAAAATTGCAAACCCGTTTGCGGCGACGGCATCACCCTCTGGGACAACGGCGAAGACTGCGACGACGGCAACCTGGTGTCAGGCGACGGATGCTCATCTGTTTGCACAAGAGAAGCAGGTTTCAAATGCACCGAATACTCATATGACTATCCCGGCACCATTCAGCTCCCTGCCGTTTATCGCGATTTCAGAGCTTACACATCCTCCACATGTACAAATATGACCAGCACGCCTGTCGATGGCTGTATCGATAGCAATATGGTATCTATGTATGGCAAGGATTTCGTAGCCAAACACGGTCATCCGGATTTTGAAAATATCAATGCCAGTGAAAACAATATCGTAAAAACAACTTTGGGAACCGATGGCCTTCCTGTGTTCAACAAGAGTAACAGCACGGGCATAACACAAGAATCATTCCAGATGTGGTACCGCGATTTCCCAGGCATTAACAAAACCATCCGCGAACCGATGACACTGAATCTTGTGGATGCCGCAAATGGCAAATATCGATTTGATGACTCGTCATATTTCCCACTTTCTGGCCGCGGCTATGGCAATGACGGAAACAGTGAGAATTATCACTTTACGACACATATTCAGACATATTTCAAATATCGCGGCAATAAAGAAACATTAAGTTTCCGCGGCGACGACGATGTCTGGGTCTTTGTAAACGGTATTCGTGCCATTGACCTCGGCGGATGCCATAATCCAACAGATGGCTCCTTTACATTGACAGCCACGACGAAAGATGGTGTGACATCAGACGATACATACAAACTGTATAAAGGCGGCATTTACGCGATTAACTTCTTCCAAGCTGAACGCAAAACAAGCGGTTCAAACTTCAAACTTGAACTGGCAGGTTTCCTCGATATGGGCACAACCATGTGTGCATCGATTTGCGGCGACGGCATTGTAGCCGGCGGTGAACAATGCGATGTAGGCAATGTCAATAACGAAGCCCAGAATATTTATGGCTGTGTTAACTGTGTCAAGTCTGCCGTCTGCGGCAACGGTCGTATCGAAGAAGGCGAAGCTTGTGATACCGGCCACTTGTGCAAAAACAGCTCAAGCGTTGCATGTACCGGCATCACTTATGTCGAAGATACAGATTGCATCGAATGCGAATACAAGAACTGCGGCAATGGTCACAAAGAAGGCAAAGAAGAATGTGACTGCAAAGACGGTGTTTGCGACGGGCTTTTGGCCGGTGAAGTCTGCCTCAGCACATGTCGTAAATCGAAGTGCGGTGACGGCATCGTCGATCCCAACAACGATGAAACCTGCGATCTCGGTGCCGGCAATGGACCGGATGCGGCATGTACACAGCTCTGCAACCCGCCGGTTTGCGGCGATGGCATTGTTTCGTCGGGTGAAGCCTGCGATGACGGCATCAATGATGGCGCTTATGGACATTGTGGTCTCGGTTGTTCATATGTTGCACCTGCCTGCGGTGACGGCATTATTCAAACAGAACATGGCGAAACCTGTGACAATGGCGCATTAAATAATGACAATGTTTATAATGGCTGCACCACCCAATGCAAAGAAGGACCGCGTTGCGGCGATGGCAAACTGCATCCATTAGAACAATGCGACAATGGGGATAACAACCGCGATGGCCTGTACGGCGGCTGCTCCAAATCATGTACACGGAACGATTATTGCGGTGATGGCATCCAGCAGGCGGCCGAAGAATGCGACAACGGTGTCGCAAACGTCGATCCTGCTTCAAATACATACAATCGCTGCACAACAGCTTGCAAACTTGGCTCTTACTGCGGCGATGGTGTCAAAGATGCCACCGAAGAATGTGACAATGGTCAAGCTGCAAATATTGGCGGATACGGCAAAGGTCTTTGCAATCCCAATTGCACCCTTGCATCCTACTGTGGTGACGGCCGCATCGATGCAACCCATGCCGAAACCTGTGATAACGGCGCCAATAATGCCGATGATTTGTACAATGGCTGCACGACGAGCTGTCAATTTGGACCGCACTGCGGCGATGGCATTGTCAACGGCAGCGAAAGCTGTGATAGCACTTCAGACTGCACGCAATTCTGCACAAGCGTTGTCAACTAAAGATATACGCAACCTTCTTTTGGGGCTTTGGGGCTTTGCCCCAAACCCTGCCGGAGCTTTGCCCCGTCCCCTACCAAAGGACCACGGTGTACGCAAAGTTCTTTTGGGGCTCCGCCCCAAACCCCGCCAAGGGGCTGAGCCCCTTGGAACCTGCAATGGATTTGACGTTTTTGTGAATGAGCCGGGTACTGATAACACTCGTTTTTTGGAAAAA
>JAGBXG010000044.1 GCA_017629415.1 Pseudomonadota bacterium
AAGCCGAAGAATTATGAAAACTTCACATGGCGCGCTTCCATCGAAGGTAACTGGCTGACCGAAACACTCGCCGACTTCGATAAACTCGGATCCACGGAACGTATCGATGCCTTCGCCGGTGCTATCCGTGCAGACTTCTATGTCGGCAAACTGGCCATCAATGTCGACCTCGTTTATCGTGATCTGTACTTCATTCTGTTCAACGTTCCTGGCCTCGATCCTTACTATTCACTCCCCAATGGTTCCGATTCTTCACCTGAAATCCTCTTCGCTGTTAAAGGTGAATATTGGTTCGAATCGACAAACCTCTTGCCCTCCATCCAGTTCGGTATTCAGAAGCCCGCTTCTTATCGCGGTCGTATCAGCGAAACCCTTAATCCGACCGAACTCGTTGGCGGTATGCAGACCGTTGCCATCATGGATGAAAGCACCATCATCGCCTTCCCGACAGGCAATGAGCCCAAAGAAGTTTACTCCCTCAAGCTCGCCCTTCGTTGGGATCTCTCCGACATGATGAGCCTCATCGGTGAAATTAAGTACAATTATGACCGCAACCAACTTGGACGTCATAAAGATACTGTTGACTTTACCGCTGAATACTATATGCGTGATCCGCACGTCTTCGGTCTTGGCATCTTTGCTCAGGCACGCTTCTAATTCCTAAAATTTGTTCCTAAAATGCCGGTTATCCGGCATGAAATATCCGTAGGCGCGACACGTTCGCGCCTCTTTTTTGTCGCATTTTCGTGATTCGAGATTCTCGGTTTTTTAACATCCGCAAAGGGGAGCTTTTTCCGCTTCTCATGGCAGCTTTGGGCACGTTTTCGTCCATCGCCAGTGTTGTGCTTGGCAGAACGCTGAGCGATGCCGTCCTGCTGTCAGCCAGACCGGCCATTAATGTCGCCAATTTTTTCATTTTTTCCAGTTTGGCGTTGATGGCAGTGTCCCTCGTCTATTTTCAGCTGCTTCGGATGGTTTCAGCCACGAAACTGAATGTTTCCATTCTGTTTTTATCTGCCCTGGGCGTCGTGGTGTTTCAGGGCATTCATCTCGAATCTCATACCGCCATTTTGTCCTACGCCATATTTCTTATTACGGCACCGGCGCTTGGCAATATCATTGTATGGAATGCGATTGGCGACGCTTTTAATGCCAGACAGGGCAGACGGCTGTTTCACCTCGTCAGTGCGGCTTCGACATTAGGCGGCATTGTGGCCGGATGCCTGATCCCCGGCCTGATTCGATGGATTGGTATGGGCGCATTGCCTGTGGCCGATTTCATCAGCTTTGTGCTCATGGCGATACCTGTCATCGTGTTGCGCAGATATCGGCGTTCTGAAAAAACGCTCTATTCTGTCAACAGTGAGGTGAAGAGAACACTGAAAGACGATTTTGTCTGTGCTGTTCAGGATATTGTACGATCACCGCTGCTGAAAAATTTGTCCATCATCTTTTTCCTGACGGCGCTTGCAACAAATATTATCGATTTTGTTCTGAAATATTATTTGCAAACCCACTTTGATCAGGAAGGCATTGCAATATTTTATGGACACTTCAATGCGGCTTCCAACACCTTTAATTTGCTGGTTCAGCTGACATTACTTTCTCAGTTCCTGACACGTTTTAAGACGCGGACGCTGTTTGCGTTGACTCCGATTATTCTTCTCGTATTTTCGGTGCCGTTTGTCTTCACATACAGCGCGATTTTTATCATTGGTTTGCGCTTTATGGATGTTGCATTGCGCTTTACTGTGCAGGATGCCGCGCGAGAAATTGCCATTTCTTCTTTACCGCGCTTGCTGAGGAATCGATCAAAAGTCGTTTTCAAGGGCGTGATGAATCCGCTTGGCGGCATGTTTGCAGGCGTTATGCTGAATTTGACGCAACCTTGGATGGGTGCCCAATATGTGCCGCTTTTGCTGTTGCCCGTCAGTGCGGTGACGCTTTATTTCGTCCGAGATTTGAACCGTTACTCAGCTTATCATCTGTATAAACAGCTCCAGACAGGCGAGCCGCAAGATTCGGAATTCAAGAAACTGCAGGTGGGAACTTTGCAGGCAGAGGAAACTGCATCAGAAATTTCTTATGATCCTGAACTTTTAATGGATGATTCGCCGTGTGTTCGAGATGCGACATTGGATTCGATTTTGCTGGATCGGACCGAAGATCTTCAGAAACATAGTGATATCCGGCGCTGTGCGCTTGCTCTGGTGGCGCATGAAACGCGGTTGGCACAGGCCGCGCTTGTGGCCATGCTGGCTTGCGAAGAACGCGTAGAGCAGGATGGCGGGCATGGGAATGAAAATACGGACAAAGTCCGATACGATGTTGAATTGAATTCGCTAAATACTTCAAAAGAGCGAAATTTCATCGATAGTGAGCTGCAAAAGATTTATGATGGTGCGATTCATCGCATGTTCAAGGGGTTGATGGCACTTTATCGTCGTGACATGATTCAGACGATTTTCCAGTCTTTGGCTGCTTCTCGCGCATCCACGCGAGCCCAGGCGATTGAGTTGTTGCAGCTGACAGTGACAAATTGTCCGCATGCCAAGCGTATTCTTATTTTGTGCGATGATTTCGATCGCGACGAAAAGGTCCACCGTTTGAACGATATTGAACTGATTCAGGCGGACGATGCACTTTTGATGATTGAAGCCGAAAAAGACCGGGCATTTGCGCGTCTTGTGCCGAAGCTTTCAGCATTTTTGCCGCATGTGAGCGGCGTTGTGAACTGATTTTTCATTTCTGAGCTCGGTTTTGAGTTGATTTGCAGGGGGCATGGCCCCCTGCGTCGCTTTTTGCGCGGCGTATGGAGGGACGTTTCTTGAAACGTCCTGACATAGCCGACGCTCGCGGTGCGTATGGAGGCCGCAGGCCGACATAGCACGCGCAAATACGCGACTACCCCCATATGCGGGGCTGGCCGCCCCGCAACGCCCCGCTGCCTGCCCGGGATGATGGATAAAAATGACGCGTTTGTATTAAAATCTGTCTGTACAAAATATAGAAAAAACCCATTTCTTGTCTTATGATAATAATGCGTTATCAATATTCCGTTTGGGGTTGGTGAGAGTGTAAAGGCTGTTTCATGGATGAGAAAAATAAAAGAAGTTATAGCGATTTTGATATTCAGCTGAACCCGTCTGAAGATACGATGGTTCTTGAACCCTATCAACTTCGTGAGTCGCCTTTAAGTGCAGAGATTCCTATGTCACATGTTTCTGAAATTGTGCATGATGATCCTTATGAAGGACGGGAAGTCAGTTTGTATCTTGAAGGTGGTCAGGAGGTATTTTATCGCGGCAATTATGTGACAAAGATTGTACTTCAGGATGCGCCGTTGCTGATCGGCCGCCGTGATGTCATGGCCGGACATTATCCGGATGTCGATTTGGCCATGTATTGGAAGCAGGACAGATCTGTATCGCGGCGTCATTTGCGGATTTATCGCGATATGAACGGAAGCTATTTTGTCGAAGATCTCTGCAATAATCATGCGACTTTTCTAAACAGTTACGATCGTCCGCTTAACCGTGAGCGCGTGGAGCTTAAAAATGGCGATCGCATTTTGGTGTCGATGTCTGTCGCTTTTTGTTTCACAGTTCATTAGGTGTAGAGCCTTTGTTTTTGGGGTGTTTTTCGGCAATTTCTTCGGCAATTTCTGTCGTGGAGGTGTAGGGAAGTAACATGATGGATGAAGCATCGTTTCTTCAGGCATTTTTTTTGCGGATTAAAGCGTCTGAACCGTTGATTTGGCTGGATACATCGGATGATGACTGGATTTTGGAAGCGCTTAAACGCGAGCTCAGCAGTTCCACTGTTGAGTTGGTGATTTCAGACAATCCCGACATGTCTTCGCTGGAACAATTGTCTGCTCGCAAGGTCGTTGTCTGGGTCAATGCCGTCACAGAAGAGCTGAAAGCGCATGAGCATGCATTGCTTCGTCTTTCGCGCCGCATGAAATCCATGTTGACGCTGATTATTATGGCATCTCCGAGTTTATCTTGTCCCGATGCGCTTGGCAGAATACCTCGTCTTGAAGCGCCATTACCCGGTTTAGGGGCTCGCAAGGCCTTGATAGAAGCCGCAATGGGGCCTCATGCGCGAAATGCGGAACGCCTTCAGCGGCTGGTTTTTGCATCGGCTGGACTCACGCGAGGACAGATTTGGCGTATTATGATGCGTTCTGTCATTGAGGCTCGGGAAAATCCGGGGTTTACGGCATGGGAAGCCCGGATTGTGGAAGAGAAAAAACAGCTTCTGGCGCATGATATGTCGCTGGAAGTTATCGATGATCCGGCCATATTGGCAGATGTTGGCGGTGCGGATGAGTTAAAGATATGGCTATCGCAGCGCGAGTCTGTTTTTAGTGACGAAGCACGTAAATTCGGGTTGATGCCGCCGCGCGGATTGTTGCTCGTTGGGATTCAGGGATGCGGTAAATCATTGATTGCAAAAGCGATTGCGAATGCCTGGCATTTTCCGTTGCTTCGTCTTGATATGAGCGCGATTTTTGCGATTTCTCATGAATCGCCAGATGCTGTGCTTCAGCGCGCGCTGAAAGTTGCCGATGCCATGGCACCTGCGGTTATTTGGTGCGATGAGATTGAAAAAGCTTTTGCTCAAGGCGCCGATCCGACCACCAGACGTATGCTTGGGCACATCTTGAACTGGCTTCAGGAAAGACGTGCGAATTCATTTTTTGTGGCCACGGCCAACGATGTCACTGAGTTGCCTTCGGAATTAATTCGTAAAGGGCGTTTCGATGAGCTATTTTTTGTCGATTTGCCCGATGAAAAGGCTCGTGCGGATATTTTTGCGATTCATTTGCGGAAACGTCATCGCGATCCCAGACGGTTTAATTGTGAAAAATTGGCTGCAGAAGCCCGTCATTTTTCTGGAGCAGAAATCGAGCAGGCCGTCATTGCCGCACTGTTTACAGCATTCTCTCGCGGTTCAGAACTGAAACAGGATGATATTCTGGATGCGATTCAGGATATTGTGCCGTTGTACAAGCAGCGTGAGGACGATATCAAGCGGCTTAGAGAATGGGCGACAGAACGTACGCGTCAGGCGACGAACAATGCCAAGCTGCTGTCGTATTTTTCAAAGATGTCGTAACGGAAACAGCGAGGAATGAGGCAAGAGGGGCAGAGTATACGCAAATTTTATGTGGGGTTCTGCTCCAATCCCTGCCAAAGGGGCTCAGTCCTTTAGTATCCACAATGGTGATTTATGGTTTTATAGGTCTGACGGGTACTGAACGGTAACGTTTAGGAGCGAAA
Source organism: Pseudomonadota bacterium (assembly GCA_017629415.1). Next base: position 5,289 of record JAGBXG010000044.1, read on the forward strand.
TGCGACCTTGTAACCCCTTCTGCTTTTTTTGTCACATATCGCTTTATCAGTGATATGTGATTTGGCGCACACCGTGTATGTAGAATATAAGCTTTGGTATGTTTAGAGGGCTTGAGCGCCGAATTTCATGTCACATGAGGTGATATTGGCGATGCCGTTGCTGATGCCGTCCGGGGCATCTGTTTTCCAGCTGTCATTTGCCCAGCCGTTGACATAGTATTTATATTCGTAGTTGCTGCCGATAGGCCATTCAACGACGATGGTGTGCATGCCATTGCCGTCTGCTGTCATTTTATAGGTGGGATCTGTTTGTTTCCATGTGCCGTCGGCTTCGACATTAAAGCTGCCGACCAGATAGACATCAAAATCGGCATTTCCTCCCGATTTTAAGGCCGTCCAAGGGTCATAAAAGGCAAAAGTTGTGGTGCATGCGGAGGAGGAAACGCATCCCAATGTTTTGACGCAGCTGAATCCGGGCTGGCAAGTCAGTGTTGTAATCCATGAACCATTGACGCAGGTTTCATAACGGTTGTGCGTACATCTGGAGTCATTGTTTGTGCAATGCGATGCGGCACATGACCAGTCGCTTTGGCATTCGCCGGTAGCGCAGTTTTCGATGAAATGCCATTGCATATCGATGCATTCTTCCATGCGTCCGTTGATGCATCGTGTTTCGGTATTATTGCATGTTTTATCGATGCATTTTCCGAGTGTGCAGGTCTGATTGGTTTGGCATGTTTGATAATTCTGGCATGCGAATTTGACGTTATCGTTGGCGGTTGCTCCACAGTAATCGGGATCTGTCATTGGGTTGATGCATTTTCCATCGCATCCGATTTGTGAATCCGGGCAAGAGGCCATGCAGTAATATTGTCCTGAGCTGTCTATGGCACAGCTGGGATAGTCTTTGGGACAATATTGAGATGCATAGCTTTCATTCCAGTGGATGCCGTCATTAGAATATATTATATCGCCCACAATGTAGGATAATGTGTGTCCTGGGGTGGGTGGGCATTTATCGCCATATTCAGGCGTATCTTCCAGAATACATCCTGACATCATAAGGGCTGCAAGGGTGAGCAGCACAGCTTGAATGAGGTGATGGCGATCACACATGGCGTAGATATCAAGTATGTTAATGCATTGGAGTCTTGCACAGGCAGACATCATTAGCTTAGCAGATTATGGATAGAAATGTCATTATTGAATCATGAAACATGATATTCGGCCTCGTGTGTGACAGGGAATGTATCTGTTGGAAGGCGGAAAAGAGACGATTTTTTTCTAAAATGTGCTAGAATATGGCGGCTTTTTTGGGGCGAAGGAGGCCCGCAACATGTCAGAAGACAAAAAACAGACGCCGGAAGGTCAGCCTGTCAATCCTAATGTTGAATTGGTCAATATCGATGAAGAGCTCAAGACGAGTTATCTTGCGTATTCGATGAGTGTTATTGTCGGCCGTGCGCTTCCGGATGTTCGCGACGGCTTGAAACCGGTGCATCGCCGTATTTTATATGCGATGGATAAGATTGGATGTGATCGTACGACTCGCAAATCAGCACGTATCGTCGGTGATGTCATTGGTAAGTATCATCCTCATGGGGATACGGCGGCTTATGATGCTTTGGTTCGTTTGGCTCAGCCGTTTAATATGCGTTATACGCTTGTGGAAGGTCAGGGAAACTTTGGTTCTATTGATGGCGATGGTGCGGCTGCCCAACGTTATACCGAAGCCAAGCTGGATCGCATCAGTGAATATGTTTTATGTGATTTGGACAAGGACACGGTAGATTTCGTTCCGAACTTTGACGGTGCCGAAATGGAGCCTGTCGTATTGGCGACCAAGATTCCTTTGCTTTTGGTGAACGGTTCTAACGGTATTGCGGTCGGTATGGCGACGAACATTCCGCCCCACAATCTCAATGAAATTTGTGACGGTCTGGTGCATTTGATGAAAAATCCGGACTGTACGACGCGCGATTTGATGCAGCATGTCAAGGGACCGGATTTTCCGACATTCGGCACAATTTATGGCCGCAAGGGGATTTATGATGCCTATAACACAGGTCAGGGCAAGATCCAGATGCGTGCGCGCGTAGAAGAAGAAGTCGTTCATGGCCACAATGCGCTTGTCATTAAGGAGATTCCTTATCAGGTCAACAGATCCCGATTGATCAAATCGATTCAGGATCTTGTGAAAGAAAAGCGTATTGAAGGTATTCATGATATTCGTAATGAATCCGGGCGCAGCGGCAAACGCAAGGGCAGTTCAAGCGGTAATCAGGGCAACAGTCTTGCGACGCGTATTGTGATTGAGTTGAAAAAGGATGCGATTCCCCAGCTAGTGCTTAATCAGCTTTACAAAATGACACAGCTGCAGACGACATTTGGCGTGATTATGCTGGCTGTTGTCAACAATCGTCCGATGGTTTTAAGCCTCAAGGAAGTGTTGTCTTATTTCATCGAATTCCGTCGCGATGTCGTGGTGAGACGGCATATTTATTTGCTTCGCAAAGCGCGTGAACGCGAGCATATTTTGCGAGGTTTTGAGATTGCCCTGGATCATATTGACGAAGTGATTGCGATTATTCGCGGCAGTGATGATGCGAATCAGGCGCGCGAACGTTTGACGGAAAGATTTGGTTTGAGTGAGATTCAGACGAAGGCCATTTTGGAAATGCGACTGCAGCGTCTGACGGGTATGGAACGCAGTAAGGTGATGGAAGAATTGGCCAATCTTATTGCAGCCATCAAAGAATATGAAATCATTCTCAAATCCAAGGAGCGTCTGGACGAGATTATCATAGGCGAGTTCAATGAGGTCAAAGCGTTATTTGGGGATGCACGGCGTACGCAGATTGTGGATTCCGAAGTGGAGATTGAGGATGAAGATCTGATTGCCGAAGAATTCTGCATGGTTATGCGCACCCAGCAGAATTACATCAAACGTCAGGCATTGAGTGAATATCGTGCTCAGAAACGCGGTGGCCGCGGCAAAGTGGGCATGGGGACGAAGGAAGACGACTATGTGCGTGATTTGTTCGTAGCCTCAAGCCATCAGATTATTCAAGTTTATACGACGCTTGGCCGTGTATTTTCGCTCAAGGTTTATGAATTGCCTCAGGGCAGCCGTTCGACAAAGGGCAAGCCGATTGTCAATATGCTGCCGAAGCTCGAAACGAATGAAGATGTGGCTGCCATTTTGCCGTTGCCGATGGGTGAAAAAACGGGCTACATTCTCATGGCGACTGAACAGGGCATTATGAAAAAGACGCCGATTGAGGCGTTTAAGAATTGCCGCAAAAATGGTCTTAAGGCCATTACGTTCCGTGAGGGGGATAAACTCATGGGGGTGCGCATTGTTCAGGAAGAAGACAATGTTCTCTTTGTGACGGCAGACGGTATGTCGTTGCACTATGAGACGAAGAATATGCGTCCTTCCGGCCGTACATCCATGGGTGTCAAGGCAATGAAGCTTAAAGAAGGCGATCGCTTGATCGGTATGGATGTCATCAGTGATGCGGACTGCATGATTCTGACAGTTACAGAACGCGGTTATGGCAAGCGCACGTCGATTTCCGAGCACCGAACACAGAATCGCGGTGGCATGGGAATTCGTGGCATCAAGACACATGAACGCAACGGCAAGGTTGTTTCTGCGCTTGTGGTTCAGGATGATGACCATCTCATTTTGGCGACAGACGGCGGAACG
>JAGBXG010000329.1 GCA_017629415.1 Pseudomonadota bacterium
ATTTACCGCGAATGAGGTTGAGCTCATCGTTGATATCCTGATTGGATTGAGTGGGATGGCCTTCAATCCAGTCAATGAGGAGATGTTTTGCGCTGGCGATCCAGCCTTGCACATCGTCGATATAACCAGGCAATTTCATGTGTTCTGTATCCATGAGTGCGCGCATGTAAGCGATAGCGGGCGTGAGATACAGGTGGAGTCCCTGGTTAAGTTGTTCGCGAATGGAACGTGCGGCAGGTTTTCCTTTTTCGTTTTTGACGAGATATTTGAGCAGAACGTTTTCGTTCTGTGCAGCCATTTCGAGCAGCGGCGTGATTCCTTCGAGAGTATTTTTCCGGTCAGGATAGATGAGATTTCTCATGACCGCATGATAAATGCGTTTGGGTTGTGCAGGGGACAAGTCGGCATGATCGAGCGTCACCTTTGAGACGATGAAATTCTGTTTCAGCGCCATTTGTTCGATGAGTTCGAGCATGTGTGATTTTCCGAGTCCGTAATCGCCCAGAAAAGCGCGTCTTGCGCCGGCCTCCTGGCAAAGGTTCAAATCCTGGCGAACAATATCTATTTCAATATCACGTCCAACGGTTGTTTTTTCGAGGTCTGTTTCGGGCACCACTCCGAGTCGCATGGCTTCAAGTGTCAACGCGGCATGATGTTTTTCGATGTCTTTGTTGGTGGACATGCTTTTTTCCAAATCGCTGGTCAGACATTTAAGTCTGTTTTATTGGCATTGATGGCGGGGGGAAGCATCCCCCCGCGCGGCTATTGCATGAGCAATACGCCGCTCCCCCCTCGTCCCAAGCTTAGGCTATGGTGACTTCAATTTTTTAGAAATCGTCGAAATCGTCTTCGGTTTCCCCGGCTTCTGTCAGGGCCTGTTGTCCTGTCCAGATGAGGTCTCTGGCCATATCATCGGTCAATTCAGATTCACCGTCTGCGAGCTGTGCATAGAGGAAATCGACCCAAGTTTTGACAAAAAGTCTGCGGTGATTGACTTCGAAGACGGCTTCTGCGCAAGCTTTGGCCAAGGCAGCCGCATTTTGTGTTTGTATCAGCATATTGAAGCTGACATCGCGTGCATCTTCGAAGACGGAGATGAGTTTGACGCCGAGCTGTGTGAGGAGGTCTTCAGGCGCGAGATCGAGTTTTTCGAGGTCGATGAGGACGGCTTGCGGGCTTCTTGCACTGAGGGGCACAGGAGATTTAAGTCTCTGATAGAGAGCGGGGTAATCGGGCACGACAGTGCGCATAAATTCGGGCGGTACAGCGTACATAAACAGTGTATGCGGGAGCTGATGCCGTCCGCAGAGGTCAACGACTTGACGCAGATTATCGCCGATAATGTGAGATCTTTTAGCACTTACTGAGAGGTTTCTATCGACCTCATCGAAGAGGAGGACGGTGCCTGGCAATCCTAAAGCCACGATCATTTGCAGCAAGCTTCTCATCATGGTGAAGCCATTTGCTTTTGTGATTTGTTCGTAGACGCCGTATTCTTTCAGTTCCGAAGCTGAGACGCTTTCTCCGAGGAGCCAAGCTTCGAGCAATTGTTCTTTTTCGTATTCATTTTTGAGGCAAGCCAGCGCGAGGTTGACGATAGCCTGACGGCATGAGTGACTTTCGCACCAAGCTCTGGAGAGTTTGCTCATGACCCAATGCGTAACTTCGGCGCGCGGATCGGCACTTTTTTCGGCGGCCTGATCGAGTTTATTATCGATGACGCGTCGGACGATATTGCAGATACCGAGTTGCGGCGGTTCGAGGATGGATTCTGGCTCCATCATGAGGTGGCTGGCGACGTTTTGGTAGACTTTGAGGGCATCGTCATAGGGGCATTCTGCGGGTGAGAGTTCCACGAGTGAGGAGACGAACCCATATTTCCAGGCGAGTTCTCTGACGCAGTGAAGGAAGTGCGTTTTACCGCCGCCGAAATATCCCTGAACCAGTTTAAAGCTAGATCCGGTTTTAAGGAGTGTTTGAAAGTATTCGTGTTCGAGCACATTGAGGTAGCTTTCGTTACCGACATTGATACGGCTCAATCCGAATTCGGGCGGCTGTCCACCTTCACCCAATCGTTGAATGATATGTGCAGCTGTCAGTTTGTTCTCTTCATTTGTCATGTATTTTCTCTCGGTATTTTTCATGCCTTTCCTTGAGCATCGATAATCCGCCAATCGGCATTATCTGTGCTTTCGGTTCAGCATGTTTCAATTCCTGTGAAATTCCCGGATGTCTTTATTGACATACGCTGGAGCCTGGATTTGAAAAATCCGCCAAATTTCGGCGTTATATTCTACCCTTGTCTGAAGCAAATCGACAAATAATATTGTCCTTCGCTGACCCCCATGGGCACAAAAAGTACGTTTGCTTTATTTCTGGTGCTTCCGCCTGTTGCAGTTCCCATATCAAGTCTGAAATTTTTGTTTTGGAGCAAGCCGTCAGCTCTGAGTTTTTGCAGCTGATAAGCGAGGAGATATCTAGGCAATGTTGTATTTTTCTTTAATGCGGCAGGATTTGGCCACAGCCAAGTGAGTGGAGCGATGAGTTCGACGATATCGACGCGAGAGCCCATTTGTTGTCCATGTTTAAGCAAGACCATTTCATAGGCGAGTTTGCACACACTCCAGAAAGCCTGGGAATCGATTCTTGAGGCTCTGAAAGTCTCGAGGAGTGCTTTATGGGTATTGAGGATATCTTCGGGATCGAGTGAAGTTGTGGCTAAAGTTTCGTGTGCATAAGTCCATGTGGCTTTTGCCTGTTCAAATTGTACTTCCAAAGTGAGCGGATGGACATAGATGACGAGCGGATTATCGGAGAGGATCCGCATATTTTCGGGTTTTTCGACACCTTGTTTGAGGCCAGCGAGCAGCATATGATGTGCATTTGCGCGAAGGGTTCGGAGTCGTTGATCGAGTGCGATCACCATTTCTTTTTGCTGTGCGCCGCATCCATATTGTGCGAGATCGGTGGTTTTGAGGATTTCGAGCGCATCGGCGACGTAATCCTGTCGATCCAGTGCTTTGGTGCTGTCTAATTTTTCGAGTGATTTGACGAGTGTCTTGCCACTTGTTAACACTTTGTTGACCGATTTTGCCGTTGTCTTAAGGACTAGCAGAAGCTCGGACTCTGATTCAAACATGTTTTTCCAAATGTGCGGTGGGGTTCATCGTAAAAACAGATAAAACCGGCATCTAAACAACCCGAATTTAGAGCCGGTTAAACATTATTCATCGTTATCACTATCATTCCCGATGGGGGCTTCCAGTCTTGGGGAATTATTTCGCAAGACTTCGTATGCGACACGATTGCTGTATTGAGCGTTGCGCGATAATGACGAGTAGGTCAAGAATTCGATGCCCATAGAATGTTTTTTGGAATCCGGGACATTGGCAGCATGATATCTGGTGGCTGCCACATCGTGCAGGATTGCGGCCAATGCGGCGTCACCTGCTCCGCTTGTATTGCATAGTTTTTGCGGTCCACCGAGATATGGATGAATGTGTGTATAAACGCGCACAGGGTTTTCGCAATGCTGGAGCATCACGAGTCTGCTGTATTCATATTGATTATAGTTTTCGATTGTCCCGCTGTGAAGTCCGTCTCGGGTCGCACGTTTGACCGAATCATCGGTATAACCGCACATGGTGAGTCCACGAGCGCCTTCGGTAATGAGGACAGCATCGACATAATCTAGCAAGGCATTACCAGCGAGCAACGGATCATCATATCCGGTCAAAGCTTCGGCTTCTCTGGCGTTCATAGCCGCGATATTGACATATTTTTTGAGCAAATCGCGGACTTCATCGCGCATGCGTCTGACGAGAGCACTTGTTCCCATACCAAAAGCGACGGGAATGCCGTTTTCATGGGCGATTTCCATCATGCGGATAGCTGCTTTTGCAATGGGACGATCTGGATTCGCCAGACAATAAATACTCGTCACGACGACGCTTGCCCGTTTGACGACAGCTTCATCAATATCATCGGGCCCGTAATTTCCGCTGATGCCCGGTGCGACAGCAAAAGAGCGTTCGCCATCGGGAGTAAAGCAAGTGACAGCGATACCGACTTCGCCGGCAATTGGCACCAAATGGTCTAAGTTTACAGCTTTCGGCGTTTGTGCGACATAAGCAAAAGCTGGCGAACCCGGACGAATCATGTCGGGAATTGCCCCCAACAGAATTGCCGGTTCACCTGACAGATGCGTATAATTACATAATGTATTTGCAGTAGTACCGCCTGCAGCAAACCTGACTTCAAGTCCCAATTCTGAGACGCGCGAAAGCAGACGCGCAATTTCATCTGCTGAAAACCAAACACTTTCACCTGCTATCAAACCGAGTTCAGGCAAAAGCGACTGAGGACAACCATGTATTTCGAGGTCAACAATGACTTCATCAAGACCAAGCAAATACCAAGGTTTAGTTGTCGTATTTTCCTCCAGAGAGGATTTTTTTTCCGTCACAGGAAAATAATATTTCGCCTTACGGATTCCTGGAAAACGCATATTCCACTCCTGTTGTGGCCCCCCTTCATCACACTCTGCCCACGCAGAGTGCGCGCGTATCTAGCGCAAACTATCGCGTAGTTTCAAGTGGATATAACACCTACATGCAAATTATCCGTTAAAATCAAAGCTTCATGCCTCATCAGCAAAGTTCTTTTGCGGCTCCGCCCCAAACTCGCCAAGGGGCTGAGCCCCTTGGAACCCACAATGGATTAACGTTTTCATAAGTTAGCCGGATACTGGTTACTAACGTTTAGGGGCAAAACAGGCTCCTGTATCCCCATTCCGCTTTTCTGCGGCACCTCGTTTATCAGTGATTTGCAACTTTGCATCTTGTTTGGCCTCTGATGCTTATCACCACAAGTATTTTCCTTAAAAAACACACCATTTTAAGCTATGAGATCCAAGTTTGGAGTCGCTTTAAGCAGACTCATTTGGGAACAATGGAATCATGCAGGTTTGAGGTCATTGCGTGGCGTAGCCACCCAGCAAGAATAGGCGCGTATTTGCAAAGCAAATATCGCCGAAGGGGTAGGCGCGTATTTGCACAGCAAATAGCGCCGAAGGGGGCTTGCCCCCCCCTCAAATAAAAACCTCATGATCAGCGATTCGATCCAACGCTCATTTTCATTGAGAATTTCTTCATTACATTTGGTAAACGATTGATTACACGCAAAGCCTATTTACATCATGCCCTTGTTTTGCTCGGCATTCTGCTCGCGATTTTGGTCGTTCTGAATCTCATTTTTTCGCAGGTTACGTCTGCGCGCTGGGATTTAACCGCTGAAGGGCAATATACGCTGAGTCCGGCAACTGTACGCCTTTTAGAAGGCCTCGAAGATCGCATTCAAATCAAGGTGTTTCTCTCTCACAATTTGCCGTCTCCCGATAACACCCTGGAACAACGCATTCGCGATTTGCTGGAAGAATTTGAGGCTTCATCGCACGGCAGGCTGTCGTTTGAGATTATCGAGCCGGAATCTAAGACCGACGAAGAAATTGCAAAAGGTTTTGGCCTTCGCAAAGTTGCCGTTTCACAAAAAGATGATTCACAACGTTCACTCCGGCTAGTTTTTAAGGGATTGACCGTCATTTATCGCGATGCGGCAGAAACGATTCCTGAATTGCGTTCCGGCGATAATTTGGAATATCTCATTGCGAAGTCAATCGTGAATCTGACAGTGCCCGAAAAGAAAACTGTTGGCGTTCTGACAGGATTTGGCGGTCTGGGTGAATCGGATATTTTGCGCCAAAGCATGACCGATGTATTTCACGAAGTTTTTGGCAAACGCGTTGAAGTTGCCGTCGCAAAAATCGATGAACACTGTGTGCTGACCCCCAAAACTGATGCGCTTGTCGTCCTGAATATTCAAAAGCCTCTGGATGCATGTGCCCAATATGCACTTGAGCAAGCGGCCTTTGGCGGCACAGCCATGGCCTTGATGCAAAGCCCGACACAAGCCGATTATTTCCAACCCGATCAGCCGCGCATTCCCTTTGAATCGAACTTAAACAGTCTTTTGGCAGATACCGGCATTCAGCTGCGTTCCGATCTCGTACTTGATCGCGAACATAATCTCGTGGGGACACAATATACCGAAGATGAAGCCGTTCAAGTGTCTTTGCCTGCGCTTCCCCTGATCACGCATCTGGATAAAACCCACCCGATTACTCAAAACTTATCTGCTTTAGTGCTGCCATTTTCTGGTTCTCTCGAAGTCGATGAAGCTCGTCTGGCTTCGCGCGGTGCCGTTTGGCACAATTTGGCCGTCAGCGCCCCCGAATCTGTTTCACGTCCTGCTGGCGGAGATATCGTTGTCGATGCATTGATGCGTCCTCGGGAGGATGAGACACCAGGACCACATACAATGATTGTTGCGGTTCAGACACCGCAGAACTCTCGTTTTGCCGGCAATCTTCCAGCCCAAGCCGATCCGCAAGCCTTTCTATCGACAGGCAAAGATGCCCGTTATCTTATCGTCCCGAACGGCGATTTCCTGTTCACCAATAAAATCATTGGCTACACTGATTCTTTTGCCAAATTTGGCATTCATTTGTTCGTCAATGCCACCGAATGGCTGGTTCAAGACAATGCCTTGATTGAGATAAGAAACCGCGCATTGCCGCAAATGCTCCAAGTTCCAGATGAGAAAACCCA
>JAGBXG010000330.1 GCA_017629415.1 Pseudomonadota bacterium
ATGCATGTCATTCTCGTGGAATCCGCGTTTTAGTGGATTTTGCGGCGAATCATGTTCATGTGGACAGTCCGATTTATCAGCTTCATCCGGAGTGGTTTAATGGCGATGCGGAGAGTGCCAAGATTTGTGATGGCGACAACGGTGCCAATTGGGACAAGTATCCTGAGACATGTTGGTTTTCAGGGGATTTACCGGATATAGATTACAATCAGGCTGAAGTTCGCAAGCTGATGGTGGAACATGCGATTTGGCTGATTAAAAAGACGAATATTGATGGTTTCCGTGTAGATGCCGTCAAGCACATGGCGATAGAGTTTATTCGTGATTTGCGAGCGGCTGTGAACAGTCTTTTTGATAAGAGTGGTACAACGTTTTACATGGTTGGGGAGACGTTTTCAGGAGATGTTGCGCTGATAAACAAGTACATTGGTCAGACGATGCTTCATGCTCAGTTTGATTTTAATTTGTATTTTTCATTGACGGGCAATCTTTTGGGTGAAGATGTCAATTTTGAGAGTGTGCGCAATACGTTGAGTCAGCAGAAGAATTATTATTCTGATTTGATGGGGACGTTTATGGGGAATCACGATGTTGCGCGTGCGATATCGGTGGCGGCCGGTCACAGTCAGGAGAAATGGGAGGACAATCCTGAAGTGGCGGGTGAGACGGCGGGAGCGGCATATTTGAAGCTGAAGACGGCCTGGACGATATTGATGACGAATCCTGGGGTTCCGTTAATTTATTATGGGGATGAATATGGCCTTGAAGGTGCAAATGATCCCGATAATCGTCGGATGATGGAATTTGATGAAGAACTGAATGACTGGCAGTCAGATACATTATCGTATGTTCGTATGTTAGGTCAGCTTCGTCGGGGACATCGTGCGATGCGACATGGTATCCGTGAAGATTTGGATGTTCAGCCGAAGGCTTGGTGCTACAAGGTTTCGGATGGAACAGAGACCATTCTTGTGGGATTGGCATATGACGGTGGCGTTAGCTGTGATTTGCATGGCAGTTATCAGCTTCAGAATCTTTTGGATCCAACGGAAGCGGTATTTTCGGCATCTTCTTTGGATTTAACCCAAAAGAAGCTTCAAGTTTATCAGGTAAAATAGGCGTTTATGCAGGTGCTTGCAGTAACTGCAGGTATTTGATGATATTTATGAGTTGTGCATGCGTGGCACATGGGCGTTTAGCTGGGTTGAGGAGTAAAAAAGCATGAAGTACGGCAAAAAGTTCTTATTTGTGATGGCATCCATGATGTTGCTGGGGCTGAATGGGTGCGATGATGAGCCTGTCAGTTCGATATGTTTAACAGATGCAGAGTGTGGCGATGGCTTTGTTTGTGAATGTAATGATGGCAAAGCTTGTAAGGATGGTTCCGTCCAACTATGCCGCGCAACAGCAGGAAAATCGTGTGACAGTGATCGTTCATGTGCTGCAGGTTTATACTGTGCGGGCAGTTATTGCGAAGAGGATCCCGATTATGTACCGCCAGTCGATGATGGTAATGGTGGAAACAGCGGTAATAATAATGGGAATGGTGGGAATAATGGCAATGGCGGTACGACAGACCCAGGCTCATGTATCACCACATTTACGTATTATAACGAATGGACGAATGTGGGTTCCGGCGGCACAGCTGATTTTGATGTTTATCTCGTGGGCAGCTTCAATATGGAAGGTGACAGCTGGAAGACGACAGATCCTGCTTACAAGATGACTTCGGACGGCAATGGTACCCATACGATTACGGTTGAATGGCCTGTTGGAACGACTTATGACTATAAATATTATGTTAATGGCTGGGAAAACGACTCGTGGAAGACGGATGCACCGGATGGTCAAAGTAATGGCATCGCTGCCATCACTTCCTGTGGCATGACGTTTGGAAAAGGTGGCAATGGCGGCAGCAATCCTGGTGGCGGCTCTTCCGTGATTACGCCGAATCCCGGTATCAATCTGACTGGTACTCCAACGGTGTCCAATAAAAAGATTTCTTTTACCGTAAAACTCGATAGTGGTAGTGATATTTCTGTTTCCGGCGGCGTAAATCCTAAAGTTGAAGGTTTAACTATCACAGATACTGTTGCTGAGAATGGTAAATATACTTATACGGTTACATCTGGTAATCATTCTCTTTATGTACCGGTTTGGGTCGAAGATAAGACATTCGATTGGCATGATGCCTTACTTTATTTTGCGTTTACCGATCGTTTTGTCAATGGCGACCCGGGCAATGATGGCAAATCGAACACGAGTCATCCCGAAAGTGACTGGTATGGCGGCGATTTCAAAGGCATGCTTCAGAAAGTGGAATCAGGCTACTTTGATGCTTTAGGTGTCAACACTTTATGGATTTCGTCTGTCAACATGAATACGCAGAAAGTCAGCTGGGGTACGGGCAGCGACTCGAGCCACAGTTATTCGGCATATCATTCGTACTGGCCGATTTCGACGTTTATGACGGCCACCAACCAAAGTGAATTTGGTAATATCCAGCTGATTGAACCGCATTTTGGTACAATGGCTGAGCTGAAGGCACTTGTCGATGCCTGTCACAAGCGCGGCATTCGTGTCCTTGTCGATTTTGCCGCTAATCATGTCCATATTGACAGCCCGATTTATCAGAACCATAAAGATTGGTTTAACGGTGATGCCAGCAATGCCTGGATTTGCGATGACAATGGCGGCTGGGATCAGGCACCGGAAACCTGCTGGTTCTCCAAAGATCTGCCCGATATCAACTACAACAATGCAGATGCCCGTCGTTTAATGGTTGAACATGCCATCTGGCTCATCAAAGAAACGAATGTCGATGGTTTCCGCGTGGATGCAGTAAAACATATGGCTGTTCTATTCATCAAAGATTTGCGTTCAGCCGTAGACAGCTTGTTTGCGAACACAGGCATCACCTTCTACATGGTGGGCGAGACATTTACCGGCGACGTGGGACTGATTAACAAGTATATCGGCAATGATCTGCTTCATGCACAGTTTGACTTTAACCTCTACTTTGCGATGCGCGACAATGTCCTGGGTTCCGGCAGCTACAGAAATATCCAAAATGTTCTCAATCAACAGAGCAATTATTATTCAGATTTGATGGGCACGTTTATGGGCAATCATGACGTCGCGCGAGCCATTTCCGTGGCGGCCGGCCAATATCAGGACAAATGGGGCCATAATGAAGAAGTATCGGGGTGGGAAGCGCATCTTCGTGTGAAGACAGCTTGGACCATGCTTTTGACCAATCCCGGTGTACCGCTCATCTATTATGGTGATGAATATGGTCTTGAGGGCAGCAATGATCCCGACAACCGCCGTATGATGGAGTTTGATGATCAGCTCAATAACGAGCAGAAGGGCACCTTAAATTATGTCCGACAGCTTGGAAAAATCCGCAGCGAGCACTCAGCACTTCGCCGAGGAAAACGTTCAGATTTGGCCGTTGAAGAAAAGTATTGGTGCTACAAGCTTTCAGACGGCAAAGAGACGGTCATCGTCGGTGTCTCAGAAGTGGACAATGTGTCGTGCGCTCTTGGCGGCAATTTGAATCTTTATGACTTATTAAACAACACCGATGCCGGTACAAAATCAACTTTAGATTTCGGTCCGGAAAGCAAACTTCAAGTCTATCTTGTGAAATAATGTTTGAGATGGCGGCAAAAGCCGCCATCATTTTATTTTAAGCGTATAACATCATGCGTCATGGCTGTTTGAAAAGCCATGTCGTTGTATATTTTCTTTTTGTAGTAGGTCAGGAGTGGGAGATGTATAAAAAATTAAGCAGATTTTTCTGGCTTGTCCTTGCAGCGGCTTGTATGACCAGCTGTGCAGAAACTCCAACAGAAGAAACGGAATGCCCGGAAGGTTATAAAGATTGTGATAATGATGCATCCAATGGCTGTGAAACGGATGTCAGTCAGAATTATGGTTTTTGTCCTGAGGATTCCGATGAACCTGGCACCCCCGGTACTCCTGGTACCCCCGGCACTCCTGGTACCCCCGGTACGCCTGGTACCCCTGGTACCCCTGGCACCCCCGGAACGCCAGAGACTTGCACAGCAACATTTCATTATACCAACCCATACACACGTGTTGAAACAGGTGGCGAACAAGACTGGGATGTCTATCTTGTCGGCAGTTTTAATATTGAAAATGATGCATGGGCCACGACAGATCCCGATTATAAGATGAATTATGCCGGTCGAGGTGTGCATTCTATTACGATCAATGTCCAAATCGGTGATACGATTGACTATAAATATTATGTCAATGGTTGGGGCGAGGATTCTTGGAAAACCGATGCGCCGGATGGTGAATCGAATGGTTCAGTAACGATTTCGTCCTGTGGTCAGGAGTTTGGGAATAAAACCGGTTCAGATGTCGTGAATCCTGGTGGTTCTGACACACCTGTACAGCCTGATGTTTGTAAAGCAACTTTTTATTATACCAATCCATATACGCGTGTTGAAACGGGCGGCGAACAAGACTGGGATGTTTATTTGGTCGGCAGTTTCAATATAGAAAATGACGCATGGGTTACCCCAGATCCCGATTATAAGATGGAATATGTAGGGCGTGGTGTGCATGCCAACTCTATTGATGTCA
>JAGBXG010000331.1 GCA_017629415.1 Pseudomonadota bacterium
CAGCGAAGCCGCCGCAACAGCACCAATTTCAATCGATCCCGTCAATTCAGAAACCGGTGCCGCCGCCAAAAATACGGTATTCAGCCCCAAATAAATCAGCGTCACAATGCCGGTACCCAAGGCCAAAGCCTTTGGCAACGATTTTGTCGGATTTTTAATCTCACCGGCAATATATGCCGATCCATTCCACCCTGTATAAGCATAAGTGACGTAAATCAACCCAATGGCAAAGCCCGGACTCAGCATCACCGCACAAGTCTCGGCAGGCGATTCGGCCGTAATCCGCGAAAAATCGCCCAGCGCCAGACCGCCAATCACAAAACCGCCAACCAGCAAAAGCTTCAAAACCGTAAAAACATTCTGAACGACACTGCCCAACGTCACTTTGACGGCATGAACAATCGAGAGCGCCACAATCACAATAAAAGCTGCCCAAAATTCATTCAAACCAGGCATACTGTGACTGGCATATTTGCCAAAAGCCATCGCCGCAGACGCAATCGGCGCCGAAAATCCGACAATCAAAGACACCCAACCGGCCACAAAACCGACCGCCGGATGAAAAACTTTCGACAAAATCTGATATTCGCCACCATTTTTAGGATACATCGCCACGAGTTCGGCATAAGCCAGCGCCCCAAAAAATGCCACCACACCGCCAATCAGCCACCCCCAAAGCACCGCCGGTGCAGACGGCGTCGTCTCGAGCAAAATTCCCGTCGTCGTAAAGACACCCGTCCCAACCATGCTCGCGACAACAATCATCGTCGCCGAAAATGCCCCCATCACACGTTTGGGCTCCGACTTTACGGCTTCATGGCCTGCATCTGCCGCAGCCGACAATTCCGACTGCTCCGATGTTAACATCCCTGTTTCCTGTGCTTCCATTCTCTACAAAACTCGTCATGCCTTGCTAAGCATCTGGCTCAATTCATTCCATTGCGTCTTTAAGGCCATCTTCTCAAATGTCTTTTCAAAGACAATCAAAGCCGTTTAACCGTATTGCGTCATATATTCAAAGAATTGAGGTTTTGTGATAAACAATCATACTGTCGGATCGTTAAGGTCTGCTCTCTTTTTTAAGGGGGCAAAGCCCCCTGCGGCGCTATTTGCTGCGCAAATACGCGCCTACCCCCACCCCGGGGCGTTGCCCCGGACCCCACCAAAGGGCTCTGCCCTTTGGAATCCTGCCAAAGGGGCTCAAGCCCCTTTGGAATCCCACACAATAAACGCATACCTTTAAACTGCCGCCTCGCGGCCCATACTTTTCAGTGTTCTCATGACAAAAAGAAACGACAAATGCCCTTGCGGCAGCGGCAAAAAATATAAACTTTGCTGTCTCCAAAAAGACCTCGAAGCCGAACACCAAAAAGCGGCCACACCTCAAGAAGTCCCCGAATCCTATGAAGAAAATCCAAATATCGGTTTCCCCACCTGGAAAATTTTCCTCATAGGAACCGCCATTCTTGGACTCATTGGGCTCATTTTCTCATTTGCATTCGACATGCCTCGCGCGGGCGGCTCCATCTTTGGCTGCGGCATGCTTATCCTCATTGTTTATTCAGCATTCCGTAATGTCCCCACCCTTCGAAAACAACCCGGCAATGCCGGAAACATCGATTTCGGCAACCAAGGCTAAGAATACAGAGGGCCAGGTTTCCCCACGGCGTACGCAAAGTCACAAAAGACTTACGAAGTGGTATGTTGCGGAGACGAAAAATGGGGGAGCGAGTCTCCATTTTTCCAAAAAACGAATGTTATCAGTACCCGGTTCATTCACAAAAACGTCAAATCCATTGCAGGTTCCAAGGGGCTCAGCCCCTTGGCGGGGTTTGGGGCAGAGCCCCAAAA
>JAGBXG010000045.1 GCA_017629415.1 Pseudomonadota bacterium
CGCCGTCTGGAAACAGTGTCCACAATGCATCAAGCTCTTGCTTTTTGCCCCAGTTGTATCTCGTGCGCTGTTGCGGTGTCCAAGGTTCATGACTCCATATCAGCCGCGCTTGTGGTGTTTTGAGCTTTGCAGCATAGTTTATCAGTGGCCCGGCGCAAAAGATTATTTTTCTGTTTCTTCGTCAGTTTCTTCGTCAGTTTCTTCGTCAGTTTCTTCGGAGGATGACTGGGTATTTTCTTCTGAATTTTCTGTTTCTTTTGTGTTTGAAGCAGGGGAAATATCGGCGTCTTCCGTGCGTGGTTTATCGTTTCTGTGGATAAATGCCTGCAGCAAAGTCCACACAGTGTATGCCCAGAAACCAGCGAGTATGAGCAGGAGAATCATGGAGCCCCAGATATCACGTGGTTTTTGGTTGGCAACGACGAGGTAGCCTTCTTCGCAGATTTCGGAGGGATCTTGATAGACGCCGCCGACGGCAATGACTTCGCCGGTTTGGAGGGTATCGATGGCGTAGATGTCTTCGATGGCTGGGCTTGCGATGAGCTCGAATCGGTTCATTTCGCGGGTAGTGGTGTAGATGGCACCGCCTTTGCCGGCGATATAAATCTGGAAACGGTCAGTGTTTTCGGCGATGGTGCATGATGTGAAATCGATGTCGAATTTGGATTTAAGTTTGGACCATCGTTGTAGGCCGTTTTTGGCCAGATATATTGTTCCGGCATCGCCGACAGCGAGTCCGAATTCACCGTCTGAAGACAGACAGAGACCGCGAAGTGTTTGTGTGGAGGACGATGTGGCGAGTTGCCAATTTTGTCCATAGTTTTCACTGTATAGGATGTTGCCGTTGTCGCCGACGGCCACGGCGTATTGGCCGGCAGTTTTAACGGCATGGAAGTCGGTAATGCGGTCGCGTCTCCATGACCATTTTTGGGTGTCTTGCGACATCAAAATGAGCGGTTCAGCGGTATCTTGAGATTCGACGGCAAGCCACCAGCGGCCAGCAGCATTGCGCGCAAACTTGGTTTGTGTCGTATCAAAACCAACATTCATAGTGAAGATTTCGGCATTTTCTTGGGATACAGTGATTTCCCAGATACCGGATTTGTCTGATGCTTCAGATTT
Source organism: Pseudomonadota bacterium (assembly GCA_017629415.1). Next base: position 1,123 of record JAGBXG010000045.1, read on the forward strand.
GAGCCATGTCAGTTTGCCATCCAGGCATGCGACATCGGAAATGTGATCAACCTGTGCCTGATTGGGCAAAAGCATCTTTTGATGATACGTATCATGAAGCGCAGTCTGGTCACCGCAACTGACATATCGCGTGGCAATATGCGCGAAGTCACTCCCCGGTGCTGTTATCGCCGGTAATATAGAGATTTGAGCCCCTGTTTCGGTTTGCTGCAACTCGGCTAAAGAAAGTTTACGCGCATTTGTTTTGAGCTCAGAAGCAATCGTCAGTAAGATTTTATCGCCGTTTAGAGCGATATCAGTCATCACGGTTTGGCCACCAGTTGCGTCAATACAAGCTAACTTCTTCACTTCGCCTGTGCTGAAAGTTTTTTCATAAACACAGGTATTGTCAATCAACCAGCCCTGTTTTGATCCGAGCACACCGGCCTTGAACGACTGATTGGCCGAAATGGGATGCCATTTGCCCAACCCACGCAAATCTTCGAAAGCACCGCCATCTCCAAAAGTCCAAACAATATGACCAGATTTCGACATCACAATGTCGCGAATGGGTGCATTGGCTCCCGTTTCTTCACGATGGAATGTGTAGCCGCCATCCAGAGAGCGGAAAATTGAACCATTACCGACAGCAATGAGTCCGAGATGCCCACGCGCAGAATCCGGCATCAATGGTAATTCAGTATCGGCGACAGCCATGGCATAGACTTGGGAACGCGGTGCCGTCCAAGTCGAGAGCTTTTTAACTGCATCACCAGGCGCATCGTGCAATGAATCGAGACGCGCATCATCTCCAGCCAAAACGACATGAAGCAAACCTTTTTGCTGTTGTCCGGGGGCAAGGGCAATGGCGCGATAATGGTAATCTTCGTTGCGTGAACGAAGGTAACACATTCCTTCTGTGCTTTCACAGAATCCCCACAAGCCGTAAGCGCCCGTAAAGACGTAGCCATTGGGGTAATTTGGAGCTACGGCGATGTCATAAATCGATCGATCGGTTTGTGCTTTTTTGCTGCGCCACGTTTCTCCGTTGTCATCAGTGACGAGCATCGTGCCTTTTTCACCGCCAATGACACCGGATTTGGGTCCTGTAAAGACAATAGAACGCAAGGTTTTGTGTTTGACATGAAGCGGACGTTTCTGCCACGAGAGGCCGTCTTTGCTCATGAAAAGTGTGCTGTCTGTGCCTACTGCATAGAAAGTACCCTCATGCCAAGTGACATCATAAAAGTCTTCGGTTGTATACCGTTTGAGGGCTTCATAGAGTGAGGCTTCGACAGAATTTTTGGCCAAGATATCGCGGACGACACCGTAACTGGCATAAGAGCCTGAAATGCGTTGAATGGGGCCGAACACGCCGTTTTCGTCGGCTTTGGAGACGAGGATGCTGCCATTTTTACCGACACCGACCCATGTTTTGCCATCCCCAGACGTCGCGGAAGCATGGATATCTTCTTCGAATTCGATGCCGGGCACATCGTCAACCGGCCAAAGTTCCCAGGTGGCATTCTCCTTTGTGAGATCATAGCGTGCAATGGCACCTTTTGTCCCTGTGGCTACGACATATCCCGGAATCGTACTCAGCCCAAGCCAATCGGCATGAACAGGCGAAAGCGCCATATTCCAACTTGATGTTGGATCATCCAGAATGGCTTGGTGTCTTGATAAAAGTAAGTCATTCCCACCGACAGCAAACCACGTATTTCCGACGAGTAAAACATCGTTGAAACGTTGTCCATTGTCGATATTGGCAGGTCTCCATCCTTCGCGATCGGCGTATGCGATTTGCAAGAGTCCTTCGCGGCCGACGGCAATGATGCGTGGGACATTTTCGTGTCCCGGTTCTGGGGTTGTAAACGTTACATCCTTAATATCCTGCGATATTGCCAAAGCGTGAGGATCGGGTTGCCATGATTCGCTGCCGACCCAGCCTTTTTCGCCCGCGAAGATGATTTGCGAGGATGCTGGATCGTGCGTCATGCTGGAAACTTTGGTTTTAAAGGGCAGTTCAGCTTTTCGCCATGTCAGGCCGGCATCAATGGTGTGCAAAAGCGTATTGTCTGCACCGACTGCCATGGCAGAACGCCCTTGCAGCGGCTGAATATCGAGCAATGTCGTATTTGTATCGGTTTCGGCCTGGATGACGGAGCCATCGGGCATGATTTGAATGGCAACGCCACCGCGTCCCAGCAATGCAGCCTTTTGCTTACGTTCGGCATCGGACATGCCTTCGCAAAAGACAGTTCCATATTTTTTAGAATAATAGTCGCGTACTGGCGCGTATCTTTTGGCATCCGCTGTATCAAAACGACGCAGGCGGCCTTCTATCGAAAGGGGTTCGAGAATCTGATTGGGATTAAATGCTGTCGAAGTTTGCGACATAAAAGCTGCATACTTCGAATCTTTCATATCTTCTTCGACAAAGATACTGCTGCCCATCAGCTGATAAATGAGTTTTTTGGTGCGCGGCATAACGGGGTTTTCTTTGACCTGAATGCCTGTATGCCGAATGGGAATGCCCTGAATTTTAACATAACGATTATCTGTAAAATCTTGTGCCGTAGCGACTTCGCCGTCATCAGCCAAACGATAAGTGTCGGCAATGCCCAAATCTATGGGGTCAGAGGATGAAAAGAAATATTCGATATCTTGTCTTTCTCCTGCAATGTACCAAGGCACAAAGCCAACAACACCGAGCATGAGCAAGGTTCGAATGGGTGTCAGTTTTCGACGTTCTTTGTACAAATGCCGGTTTTTACGCCATTCCTTTCGAATGGCTTTCATGGCTTCGGGATCTTCTTCAAGATTGAAATCAGAGTCTGCCGGATTTACCAAAGGCACGTCTAATTCGATGGGGGCATTGTCTTGATTTTTAGCTTCATCTTGTGGCGATGATGAGTTTTCGGGCTGCTGATTTTCATCATTTGAATCCGATGACGGTTGGACATTTGATGTTTCAGGATTTTGCGATGTTACGATTTCTTCGTTATGTTTATTTTCAGACATAATTGCTCTTTCATTTGTATTTTTAAAATTTTGTTTGGAATTTGTTTATTTTATTCAACTCTTCTTATTCAAATTCTTCGCCCATGCCGGCATAACGATGCAGCTGGGCAGGAATAGATTTTTGGTCATAACAGACGGACAATTTTTTCCCAAAAGCTACCGCTTTTTCATGTACAGCCGCCATCGTTTCTGCATCAAGATTGCCGGTGGCATAATCGAGTGATGATATCCATGCCTGATGCTCGTGATAATAATTTTGTAAAGCTTTGGACATGGCTTCACAATTGCCAGTTTGAGCGTCTACGGCGGCTATCATGCCGTCAAAGAATGCCAGCATTTGACGCGCAGTTTCAGATTTTTCAGATTTGCCCGTTTCCGAAACGGCAGCATTATCGGCCTGATTTGCCTGATTTTCAGTGGCCTTGGCATGATTTTCAGCAGCCAGGGTGGTTGCCGTATTTGGGGGCACGCTATCTTGTGCAGCTGCAGTCTGTCCAAATCCTATGAATCCGATAAAAAAGGCTGCAAAGAGGCATTGGGTATGGAAAAGAATGTGATTCATTTGATTTCCTACGTATAACCACATTGGCGTACATTTGCCGAATATGGTATAATCTATTTGGTACATTTGGACGGTGATATCACCGTTCCAAGCATTTGGGTTATCTATTTACACGAAATATCCTATTGATGCTTAAGGTTTGTACCAAAAAGCCATACAAAAACAGCGTTATCGGCCACAACTCAAATCAAACTTTGAACCGTGTCCAGATGACGCATTTCATCCATTTCTTTGATACAGGATATAACGATGCGCAGAAGCGGTATTCTTCTTCATCCGACAAGTCTTCCCGGTCTTGCGGGTATTGGTTCTATCGGCGCTCCGGCCCGTGAATTTGTGCGTTTTCTTGCGGCTGCCCAGCAGACCGTCTGGCAAATGCTTCCCCTTGTTCCGACCGATGACGGCGGTTGTCCTTACAACTCGACAAGCGCCATGGCGTCCAATACGCGTCTTATCGACCTTCACGATCTTTGCAAACCTGAATTTGGCTGCATTCTGACATGGGATGACTTGAACGATGCTCCGCGTCCCGAACGCGAGGATATGGCCGATTTCGAAATGGCCGGCAATTATAAAAATGCCAAGCTTGCCCTTGCCCTCGACCGTCTTAAAGCCGGCAATGACGATGTGCATAAAGGCATGCGCAAAGGTTTTGAAGATTTCTGCAAAGCCAACGCCAAATGGCTCGATGATTTCGCCCTTTTTGATGTTCTTCAAGCCACGCGCGAAGAAGGCCCGCTTTGGATTAACTGGCCCAAAGGCCTCCGCGATCGCGATAAAAAAGCGATTGCCAAGGCGACTCAAGATTACGCCGCCGATATCGAACTTCGCAAATTTGCCCAATATATCTTCCGTTGCCAGTGGGATGCCCTCCGCAACATGGCGCGCGAACACCATATCAAAATCATGGGCGACGTGCCCATCTTTGTGTCCCACAACTCCGTTGATGTTTGGTGTCACCGCGATTTGTTCGAACTCGATGCCAACGGCTTCCCCGGCAGCGTCTCCGGTGCACCCCCCGATTGCTTCGCCGAAGAAGGCCAGCTCTGGGGCAATCCGCTCTACAACTGGAAAAAATTGGCCGAAACCGGCTACGAATGGTGGATCGATCGCCTCACCGCCCTCAACAACCTCGTCGACATCGTCCGCATTGACCATTTCCGTGGTTTCGAAGCCTTCTGGAGCATTCTTGCCACCGAAAAAACAGCCGTCAACGGCCACTGGGTCAAAGGCCCCGGCATCGCCTTCTTCAACGCCGTCGCCAAAGCCCTTCCCAACCTCGAAATCATCGCCGAAGACCTCGGCGTCATCACCGAAGAAGTCGATAAACTTCGCAAAGATGCCGGTTTCCCGGGCATGCGCGTCATTCAGTTCGGTTTCCCCTATCACGAAGCCAACGATCATCACGCCCTCCACATGCACACCCTCGACAGCGTCGTCTACTGCGGCACACACGATAATGATACTACCGTCGGTTGGTACCTCTCTCTCAACGAAGGACAACGCGATAAAATTCGCCGTTACCTCTCCATCGACGGCAACGAAATCGCCTGGCAAATGATGCGCGCCGCCCAATCCTCCTGCGGCGAACTCTGCATCGTCACCGTCCAAGATCTTCTCAGCCTCGGCTCCGAAGCCCGTATGAACGTCCCCGGCTTGGCCAAAGGCAATTGGACATGGCGCTTCACCTACGCACTCCCCGGCTGGATCGCCGATCGCCTCCGCGATATCACCGAACTCTACGGCCGCGCCCCCTGGCAACAAACTGTCATCGTCCCCGAAGTCGAAGTCAAAGGCTAACGGCTTGCCGGATGCCCAAAAGGGGTCCGGGGCAACGCCCCGGCTCGGGGGTAGGCGCGTATTTGCAAAGCAAATAGCGCCGCAGGGGGCTTGGCCCCCTGAAAAAAAGATGAATCATCCTTTTTGAATTACGCTCTGCTATGGCCGACACGTCGGCCATACGCGCCGCCAGCCCGGCTATTCGCTCACGCAAATACGCCGGGCTTTTTTGTACATAAATCCTCACATTTTCTTTACCAAAACATTCCTAAGCCTCAAGACACTTCAAGCAACACCGCGTAAAACAACACTTCCGCGTAAGAATTTGTAAAAAAATTAAAAAAAATCGTCACAAACAGATCTTGCTTGGCATCACACGGGGTGCAGCAATACCGCTGCCATGTCGCCAAATACCAGCTATGTATTTCAATCGTGCTCCCCCCAATGTTGATGCGATGACCGCCATCGGCGGAATCACCACATAACGCATGATGTGTATCTGTACTCAGTCCGTCCCTCTGGTACCGATAACAGCTTTTTATCATGTTCTGACGAGAACAGCGTAAAAGGAGGTCATGCGGAGCCGGTGCGCGCAGAATCGAGAAGCTCGATACTGCAGACACAGTCGGTTCTCTGCGGTTCGTTTCTTATGCCTCTGCAGCATTAAGAAAGTTGTCCGTAAGCTCAGCTTGGTTTGAACTTACAGACGAGAATCGGAGAGGAGCGGTGTTTTGTGCGCAC
>JAGBXG010000332.1 GCA_017629415.1 Pseudomonadota bacterium
AGGGCGATAGTGAGGTCGCAGCTGATGAAAAAAGCGAATCTATCAGTTTTCGACAAATCAAATGAAATTGTCGCCTGAGCGGCGACCTTTTGCGGCTTCTATTCTCCTAAAACGCCTGTCAGACGCAATGAAGCACGGCATGGGGCCGGCAAATATGCGCACAAAAGGAGAATATGATGGCGAACCAAATGACAGAACTCGTTTTTATCATCGACCGCAGCGGATCCATGTCTGGTAAAGAAAAAGCGACTATCCAAGGATTTAACGGTATTTTGGATGATTACAACAGCCTCAATCGCAAGGCATTCCAAAATCGTGGTTGTCAAACAAGCAAATTGGATATATCCGAAGAGCCCAATTGGAATCATCATACGGGCAACAAAGTTTTGGTAACGACTGTACTGTTTGATCATGAATACGATATGCTTCATTATCGCCGCCCGATTCAACATATCAAGCCCATGACCAAAGCGGATTACGTGCCTCGCGGGTGTACGGCGTTATACGATGCCATCGGACAGACGATTCACCATATCGTCAATGGTCATCGGCATGATAACGATGCCGAGCGTCCCTCCAAAGTTCTGTTTGTCATTATGACGGATGGTATGGAAAACGCGAGCCATCATTACTCTTCAGAAGCTGTCAAACGCATGATTCGCACTGAAACCGAAAAATATCATTGGGAATTCATGTTTCTCGGTGCCAATATCAATGCCGCCGAAAGTGCCGAAGAAATCGGCATTGCCGCAAGCTGTGCCGCTCAGTTTGACGCTGACTGCGACGAAGACGTCGAATGTTGTATGGATGGCATGCGCAATCTCGTGATGCGATGCTGTGAAGCGCCGCAAATGTCACTTTCAGAACAAATGGACGATGATTGGCGCGGGAAATTACGCAGAAATTGCAATAAATAATATATATAATCAGTGTATGGATATCAATATATTAATATTTCAATATACTGATATCCATGCCGCCATGATGATAAGGATGGCGGCATTTTATCATACAAATAAGAAGTAGGGATTAATCAGCGCACGCAGTCCCTTTGGCATTGCAACCCTTAGGACATTCGCGAGTGCCACCGCTGACATAATATAATTTACCGGATGCTGATTTGGTACAAATCTTAAGCATTTCTTTTTTTGTCGTTTGATTACAGCTGCTGACAATTTCTTCGCCTTCCGTTGTACAGAGAGCATCTTCATCAAAGCAATCAGCTTTACCATCGACCACATCGCATGTTCGGGGAGTAGAATATAAATCACAGCGTTCGTGTTTCACTTTTTTGGCAGAACAGGTTAATGCGATATTATTTTCACAGCGTGAATCAAACTCAGATGTTGTGCATGATTCTGCAGGCACGCAGGCACCATCGGATGAACATGTACCTTTGCCATCATCACATTTTTCACTTTCTTTCAATTCCCATATCTTTTGACCGTTCACCTCTTTGCAGACAAAGATATCTTGATATGTGGTGCTGGATGTCTCGCGGCATTTCGTCATGGTAGCATTTAAGGTATCACACGAACTGGCTGCGCAAGCTGTGCCTTCTTCATTACAGCCTTTGGGGCAATTTCTTGCGGATGCACTCATATAATAGAGGCTGCCATCGTCTGTTGCCGTACAGCGTTTAACGCTTTCTTTGTTCGTTTTGTCGTTACAATGGGTAACAACTTCTTCTCCTTCGACCGTACACTTATCTTCATCATCAAGACAATCCGGTGTCGCATCAACCATTTTGCACTGATGAGGAGTTGAATACGCACTGCAGTCAGCTTCCTTCAAACGGTTCTTATTACATAGAGACATGACGTTATCTTTACAGTGATCAACATAATTATCGGCACAATAAACAGGTTCTGAGCATTCATTAGATTCTGAACATGTACCATATCCGCCATAACATGACTGGCTTTCTATACGTTTATAATAAAGTTGATCTGTATTCTCAGGTTGAGCGCATTGATATGTTCTAATATAGGTGGATCCGGAATTTGCTTTTTCGCAACGTTGAATCTTTTCATCTTTTGTAGTACATTTGTCTTCATCCGACATACAAGAAATGCGATTCTGGGTTTCATATATTTTATCTGTAATACATTGCTCACTGTTATCTGAGCAAGTCAATTCAGAAGGAAAAGCAATACATAAGCCATCACAGTCTATTGCTGTAATAATATTTTTACTGCAATGCCAAATCTGTGTTCCCTGACAGTTAGGAATATATTTATTAGAATCACATGAATCCCCAAGTTTCTCTGTAGAAACGTCAGTTTCTCCGTCACAACTCAAAGAAAGTGTTGCAAAGACAGAAAGCATAATTATATATAATAATTTTTTCGACATTGTAGACTCTCGTAGTCATGAAAGCTCAGCTTTTATAAAACCGACTTTGATTTGATGCGTTTAAAGTCAAAAATTCCATAAATAAATGGAATTTTTGAATGTGATGGATTCCAGTTATTGCGGGAATGTCGCGGCTTTGCTTGTGGGCGCGTGCTATCGGCTGACGCCGATACGCCCTGCGGGCGCGGCTATTTTGCGATGCAAAATACGCCGCGCCTTTGGCAAACCGCAGTGTGCGGCAGGTTACTCAAAGGGAAAGCAATATCTTAAAAATTACCGCCGTTCCAACCCCACTGTTGTGTTGCAGAATATTTGACATAAATACGATCCGCAGGTGTGCCGATTTCTTCATTCAAAATATCGCAAATGGCCATCGTTAAATTATTAAAGGCGTTGCCGTTTTCGTTGCCATAAACACTGACATCTACAAACGCCATCGGTGCATTCTGATTGCCTTTAAAATACATGCAGGCATCATCATGAATGAGCACCATGAGCCAGGATTCAGATTTGCCAGGCAAAATCTGAATCGCCTGTCCTAAGCGTGATTTGATCGTGGTTTTGTTCTGTTCAGTGAGTTTTTGAGAAACGGTCAGTTGAATACAGGGCATCCTATCCTCCAATTATCCATAAAACCATCGACATGATGGTTTAAAACTTTTTTGACGACATAACGCAAACTCATCACTTGTTACAACTGATGAAACAGAATTTTTATTCAACCTTCTGAAATTATCGTCAAAGAAGGTGGAAGATAAAGGGGAAAATATCAAACGAAGAATTCGCTTAACTAAGATATGATTTGTCTTTCTTTACTTTCTAAATTAAAAGTCTTATGTCAGTTGTTAGGTGTTTCAACTGGCATAAGTATGTTTTGAATTTAGGAGGTTTATGCATGGAACCCGTCAAAGAAAAAAACATTGATTTTCTTGAGTGTGTGAAAAGTTGTTATACAACGAAGTATAAAGATTTTACCGGACGTGCCAGAAGAAGAGAGTATTGGTATTGTTGGCTGATATATGTCATTTTGCAAGGTGTTGTCAGCACTATCACAGATACTCTTCTCGGTATTTTAGGCGATGATTCTATTATCGCATGGGGTTTATCACTCGTCCTTTACATTGCTGTAGCCATTCCAAATATCGCTGTTGCGACTCGTCGTTTGCATGATATCGGCAAATCTGGATGGGCTCAGCTCATTGCATTCATTCCGCTTGTTGGTTGGCTGATTCTCGTTTATTGGCTGATTAAAGAGGGCGAACCTGGCGATAATAAATATGGCTTGAATCCAAAGTTCTAAAATCAATAAATTTTAAAATAATATATCCGTTTTGTGATGTCTTGATGAGCGTCAGGCAGTGCCTGACGCTCCCAAAAAACTTAAAAACATGGTTCGTGCATTGCAATTTTTTGATTTTTGCAGGTACAACCTTCGGCTTGCGCACATATCCATGCTTTATAATGTCCATTATCGTTGAATCGGATGTTCTCAGGTACTGTTGAAACATTTCGGCATTCCCAAATGTCCTGAGAATGAGGACGTGTGACAGGGGCATTGTCGATACCTTGACAAACCAGGCGCCCGCCGGGGCAAATATGTGGATTGAATGATTCTGTCGTCGGGTGAGCCAGCAGAGGACAATGTTGCGACAAATTTAAGGGACTGCACAATTTGAGTTCATCGGCACAAACTTCGTTGCGGCGACAGATGGCAGGGGGCACGATACCGCATTCACAAGTTTCGAGATCGCATAGAAATGGCGAAGGTCTGTCGCTGGCTGTGCTGATGGGCACGACATTGTCAGCGCCGGGAAGAACGCAATCGCCAAATACGCATGATGAAGTTGTCCCGCGCGGCATGCTATTGTGCCAATGCCATGGGCATTCTTGGGTGAAATCCTCAATGACGATATTTTGCGGCGTGTTTTGTGCAATATGTCTGCCGTCTGCAAGAAGGCAGCCTGCGGCATCGAGGCACAGCTCAGAATCGGATTTCGTCTGCGTTTTATTGTCCATAAATGCTGAAATCGCAGGAGAATCGGGCGAATCTTGGGAAGCCGCTGATGATACAGACACGGGCGAAGATGAGCATCCGATAAAACAGAAAAACAAAGCCACGATGAGCCATTTTTTCATATCAACTCCAAAATCTCGTGAATGCTGGATGAAGGGGGCTTAAACATTGCAGAATTCTTCATCGGCTTCGCAAGGTTGAGCCGGGAACAAGAGAATTTTATTATGTTCTGAATAATTTTTAGACCAATGACCCGGGATATGTTCGCATTCGGGAACATGGCAGACGGTATTGGGACGTGCAGAGGCAAAGACGAGCCAGTCATCATCTTGAATGATGTCATTGTTTTTGAGGACATCGAATGGATTGACATCATTTTCGGATAAAACAACTGATTTTTGTGTCTCTTCCAGACGTTTGCGCATCGCCAAAGTCGTTTGGCTGTCGCCGAAATGGGCAATAGTCATGGAAAATTGTTCGGCAATGTGAACAATTTTGTCAAACCAATCGTCAAACCCTGACTGGAGTTCGCAATTCTTGAGTGTGAACAATGCGATGCGTCTTGGTTTGGTCAACGGCGCAGGTAAATCGGCCCACATGATGAGTTTGTCGATATCATGGACAACGGCTCGCCATTTTTCACCAATAATCATATCGGTCAGTCCGGATTTGGGCCATCCCAGAAGCAAGAGGGTGGCGAGCTGTTCGCGGACGGCTCGCGCGATGCCTTCAGAAAGACTGGGATCGATGGCCGTTGCCAGACGCAATTTATGGCCGCCTTCACTGTTCATGTGGGGTTCGAGTGCTTTCTTAAAAGTTCGAATATTGGTTTCGGCATGCGCATTGTCAGGTACAACTGAAAGCAACGTCGTGCGGTGTTTGGACTGTGGCGCGCGCAAAATTTCAGCAAAATGCATCAATGCATCGACGTGTGCAGGATTGGCTACCGGCATGAGAATGTGCTCATTGGCTGCACTGGAGTGGATTTGAGCTTCGGGATTGGTATGCTCGTGTTCAATCGCAAGCTGCTTGGCCGCAGATTCGGTGACAAAGCTGGCCGTGATACATGTGATAAGAATGAGCAAAATGGCGGCATTCAAGAAAATTTCATCGAGCAATCCAGCATTATAGGCCACGAGAACAATGGCAAGTGTAGCCGCCACGCGAGCCCCCGAGAGACCAAACATGACATTGCGTTGGGCGGCAGAATAACCAAACAGTTTTTGAGCCACAAATGCGGCGATATATTTGCCCAATAGTGCGGCTGCAGACAAAATAACAGC
>JAGBXG010000333.1 GCA_017629415.1 Pseudomonadota bacterium
AAAAAAGCAATTGTTCAGACAGTCCTAAAAGAACTTTGTATACGCTGTTGCTCTTGGAAACTGTTGCGGGTTTACTTTTTTGAGGGATTGTCATGAATTTAAAAAGACAGAAGAAACACGATTTGACGGTTTATGCCCATATTTTAAACTCTGCGTTGGGCGTGGAAGAACGGAATCAGAACTGGGCTGCATTTTGCAAAAAATGGAGTGCTGAAACAGATTTGCAGCTGGCGGAAACGGATGACATTCAGAAGGCAGATTTTATTTTTCTGGCTACGGGTGGTGTGGAACATCTTTACACGAGTCATTTCTTGGCCGGTCGCGCCATTCCATCCGCAATTTATGCACCGGAAGGTTCTAATGCATTTGCTTCGATGAGCGAAATTCGTGGTTTTTTAAAACTGCGTGGTTTGTCTGCGCTTTGTTATGACGCGTCAGCGCTTTCGCTTCGTGAATTTGCGGTCATTGCTCGCTCGCGGCGTTTGCTTGCGCAGTCGCATGTCGTGATGTGGGGTGAAACGGCGCCCTGGCTGGTGGCTTCGACACCGGATTCGGCGCATCTGGGGGCGTTTGCCACGCGTGTATCACATCAGGATTGGGGCGTTTTGAATTGGCAGCATCATGAAATGGATTCGGATGTTGAAAGTGTTTGGGCAGAAATGCCTTCAGAAGGCGTCTGTGCGCAGCACCTTGAAAATGCCTGCCGGCTTTCGAGTGCGCTCAAAGCATGGTGTATGGCTAACGATGTTGATGCCGTCAGTGTGGGGTGTTTTCCGTTGCTGGCGCAATGTGTTTCGGCATGTCTGGCTGTTTCGGATTTACTGGATGCCGGTTATCCTGCCGCTTGTGAAAATGACCTTTGTTCGGCCATGGCCATGTTGGTTGCCGATATCCTTGAGCTGAATACGCCTCCTGCATGGATGGCGAATCTTGTGAATATACGCGGTCAGCAGATTTGGGTTCAGCATTGCACGATTGCTCGGAGCTGCTTGTGTTCTAAAAAACTGATGACGCATTTTGAATCGAATGCCAATGTGGCCGTTGCCGGGGCTTTGCAAACCGAAATGCCGGTGACGGTATTCCGGTTTGATGAGGGGTTCAAGAATGCCTGTATTGCGGAAGGAACCGTCGTTGAAAGCGGGCCAAATGATGAGGGTTGCCGGACAGCGGCGGTGATTGAGCTTTCAGCGCCGTTGTCATGTGTTTTAGGCAATCATCACATTGTTTTGTCTGGTCATCATGGCAGAAACTTGCGAGCTTTTTGCCAGATGATGGGTATGAAGTTGGTGTAGGATTATTTTTTGTTTGTGATGGCCTGAAGAATTTTGCGATGTGTTTCTTCTTTTGGGCCGGAGCTGTCGTTGAGGATGTATTCATCGTCATCGGCGGCAAATTCATAGGCGCGGTAGCGCATTTGCCGTGTACGTTCATCGTCGGGGAAAGGTTCATTTTTTTCTGCTACGCGCCTTAGCATTTCATCGAATGGCAGCCACAGCAGAATGCTGCGATCAGGTTTAGGGAAGAAAGCAGCCAGCTTTTTGAGAACAGCTTCGGGCCAAAAGTATTCAGGGGATTTCATCAATAGGTCGAGTCGTGCGTCTTCGACATACCGGTCGCAGATGACGACATCGTATTGTCGGGTCAGCAAGCGCAATTTGAGTGCCCATTGTGCTGCGGTATCGAGCAGGGCGGTGGTCAGCCATAGCGAGACGGGAATTTGGGGGCGTGAAGTCTTTTGTTCTGAATCGGATGGATTCGGATTTTTTTCGTTATTGGTGTTTGTTAATGCAGAATCTGTCCATCGTTTTTTCAGATATTGACCTTTTTGGATGCCGAATCGGATGAGGTCTTTTGTTTTTTGAAGTTCTTTAGAGTATCCGGGTCTGTACCAAAAGACGGTGACAGATTTGCCTTGTGAGATGAAATATTGTCTGAGCAGTTCGATTTGAGTGGATTTTCCAGCGCAGTCGACGCCTGAGAAAGTGATAATCATGCTGAGCTCCAGAGAGACAAAAAAGCCCACTGTGGTAGGCAGTGGGCAAGATGAAGTGATTGATTGGATAAATCAGCGTTATTGTATGGGATTAACCGCGTTTGGGGAGGGGAGGAGGTGTACCAGCTTTGGAGACTCTCGCGAGGTGTTCTGCGAGCGGCATGGCTTCGATATCGCCGCGAGCGGTGAAGCCGATGATAACGAAGAGGTCAGCGCGTCCGCTTTCAGCAAGTTTTTTGAGTTCGGCGAGGTGAGCTTTTGAGACGCCTCTGAGTTGGAATTTGGGGTTTGCGAGTGCGGTGAGGATTTGGTTTGCGGCGTTGCAGTCATCGAAGAGCATGAGCTGTGTGCCCATTCCCCAGAGAGTGCCGTCGGTATCGCCGTTATCGTCGACGCTCATGATGGCATGATAAGGTTCAGCGGGGGCATCGGCTTTTGGGCAGCAAACTGACCAATCGATTTCGAGGGCTTCGCCGGATTCTTCGACGTTATTGTTTTTATTTTCTTCGGACATGGGGTTTAACCTCTCACTGAAATAGGGTGGTTAATGACAACGCAGATTTGTTGTCAGGAAACGAATAACTAGCTGGGAAATATGATACCACGAATCGTTCAGAAAGCCTATTTGAGATATATTTAATCGGGCAAAACGATGCCCATATCGTCTTGAGCAGGTGCTTGTGCTGAGGCTGAATTTTTCTTGGCAGCTGTTGTTTTCTTTTTCTGCGTCGGTGCAGGTTGTGTAATGACGACGGCTTTATTGGCAACGACACCTTCTTTTGCGACAGCTTTATGATGTGAGGGTGCCTGTTCGATGATTTTGGGCGCGAGTGTTAAGGTATCTGAGTAGATTTCATCGACGAGTTTGATAAGTCTTCTGGCGACTTCATGATCTTCTTTGACCATGACGAGTTCGATATTTTCGTTTGATTTTTTTAATTTTTTTTCGTTGATGGGTGTATCGCCGATATAGAAGCCATTGAGGTAAACGCTTGCACCGGATGGTTAGGAATTAAGGCTGAGCAGCGTCATGTTATCGTCTTCGTTATCGTTATTTTTGAGTGAGTCGGAGATAACTTTTGTCGCGACGAGGTCTTCCACAGCCAAAGCTTTTTGTTGTTCCAGTTCGGTCTCAGTTTGGTTTCTTTTCATTTCGCTGATGGCCAAGTACGTGGTCGTTGCCAATCCCAGCAATCCGACGCATGCGAGCAAGGTGAGGCATGCGTTGGCAAGTTTTTTGTTACGTCGTGCACGTCGTGAAGTTGTTTTTATGGAGACATTGGAAGTATTGAGGGATGGAACAGCAGGATTAGACATGTCATATTCTCCGATTGCATTCAATCTGGGCGAATAACTTAACTGTATTCAATCTGGGCGAATAACTTTACGATTCAAAATGTTATGATTTGGGTTGAAGCTAAAAAGCTTTCAGTCCATATTTTATTTATCTCATGATACATTCAGAATAAAGACATTTTTATGTGCTTATATCATTATAATATGTTTTTGGGTATGTCAGATGAGGTTTTGTTTGATGGTGTGCATGTTTGTGTAAAAATATATCATCGTGTATCCCAATGGCGTTTTTGTCATTTCTGTCATTGAGTTGCATCTTTGCGTACGCCAAGGAAAGCGCGAGGAGGGATGCGAGGGATGTGAGGAGGGATTAAGTGCAATTTAAAGATTGTTGTGGATGGGGGATGCGTTTGTTGTTGGGAAGGGGGGCAGCGGCTTGGCGCGTAAAAGATAGTTTGTTTGACAAAAGGTAGCCTTCAGAGTAGGGTGTAAGTAACTGTGACAAGAAAGTTCTTTTGGTTGCAGTTTATGATTGATAAATTTTAAGAGTTTTGAACTCATTTATTTTATTTCCTGTTAAGGAGGAATCGATGGTTAAGAGTCGTAGCGTTTTGGCGGCTGTTCTTGCTTGTTTTATGGTTTGTATGGCTTATGGCTGCTCCCCGTCGTACCCCGAGTGCTATGAGGATACGGATTGCTCAACGGAAGTTAGCGGCAAATCTTCTGCAGAATACTGTCTGAATGCCAAATGTGCCGAATGCCGTAATGACGAACATTGCTCGAGCAAAAAAGACGAGAGCTATATTTGCAATAGCGGTACGTGTCAGCGTATCAACGGTTATTGCAATCCCGAAGCCGGCATCAACTGTCCTGCCGGTCAGAAATGCCGTGATCGTCGCTGCGGTCCTGAATGCTATCCTGAATCGGTTGCCGAAGATTGCCCTGCCGATTACCTTTGCGAAAATAACCGCTGCGTGCCCAAGCCTGAATGCCTTGCAGATGAGGATTGTCCAGACGGCAAAATCTGCAAGAATAAACATTGCGTGGATGCACCAGTTTGCCAGATGAGTGTGGCTTACTTTGACTTCGATGAAGCCACCATTCGCAGCGATGCCAAAGCCACCATCGAAGAAAATGCCGAATGCCTTAAGTCGCGCAGCGATGTGAGCGCCGTTCAGGTCGTGGGTCACTGTGACGAACGTGGTACTGAAGAATACAACATGGCACTTGGCAAACGTCGTGCTGATGCCACCAAGAATGTCTTGTCTAGACTTGGTGTGAAGAATGCCAGTTCAAAATCTCGCGGTGCCATGGATCCTGTGGTGAACGGTGCTTCGAGCGAATCTGAACATCAGCGCAATCGCCGTGCCGAATTTGTTATCAATCCGTAATTTTTTGATTGATGATATGAGAAGCACCCTTCGGGGTGCTTTTCTTTTGTGCATTCGTATTTTGAGCATCTTTGTCTGGTGTTTTTGAGTGTTGTGCTTTCTTTGAGATATGCCGATGGATGAGCCTTTATCGATACCGCCAGTGACGACGCGGCGTGAGCGCATCATATTGCGCCTGGTTTCGTGGGGTTTTGCATTTCTGATGCATGCCGGATTGTTTTGGGTTGCCGGCTTAATCGTAGAGTATGCTTCAGAAGAGTTTGAAATCACCATGAACTGGTCAAATGAGCCATTGACGGGTTTCGGCATGATGGATGTCTATGAGCCTTCTGAGGATGAAGGTGAACCTTACGAGCCGCCGCCCAAGGCAGAGGCAACGGATGATCCATTTGAAAGCGAACCCGAGCAGGCGGATGCGGCACCTTCTCTCGATCCGGATTCGATTGTGATTCCGGAACCGGAGCCGGAACCAGAACAGGCGGATGCACCTGCATACGATTTAAGCCATGATAAAGTTCGAATGGCTGCCGTTCGGGACGATGTGCGTTCGATGCCTAATTTGCATGTTTTGGCACCGGGGAATGCCAAACTTATTGTATTGGTGCGCAATGATCGCGTCATTGGTTCACGTTTTGAGAACAGTGTTCGCCGTCTGTTTCGTGCATTTCCTGATTATCGCGTGGCATTGGGGGCTTCAGAGATTGATCCGGTTCGGGATATTCAGGCGATGCTGATTGCTACGGCCAATCCTCAGCTGTATGCTGAGACATTTCTCGTGGTATCGCACCGGATTCCTGCCCAAAATCTTCAGAAATATATCACTGCATCGTTTCCGACACGCTTGAACTGGCAGACGCATCATCAGAGGCCGCTGGCAGTGCCGGATAAGACGGATGGTAAATTCAATCCGCGTTCCGGGATATATCAGCGCGCCCTTTATTTGCCGGATGATCATACGGTTTTGTTTCTCAAGCCTGAGGTTTTGCCAACACTTGACGTTGCCCATGTCGATGCGGCAGTTCATGTCCGAGATGCGGATTTAAAAGAGAACCCCGAACAAGTGCAGACATTTTTGCAGTCATTGGGGGGAATTGGCTTGAGCGATTCCGTGAGCATGCCGACAATTTTCCTGATGGTTCAGGGTATTGAAGGGATAAAATTAGGCAGGAGTATGCCTGATTTTGAAGCGCCATCTGCAATTGTTGGGTCGATGTCCACGGCGGATAATCCGATTTTAAACCTTGAAGCCACGTTTAAGACTCCAGAATCGGCACAGGCTTTTGTAGATGTGTGGCCTGAAATTTTATCTGCTTCTGGGCGCATGGGGGTTCCGGGACTGGGGGGGCTGCTTGGTGCGATGTCGCTTGCTGCCGAACAAGAACGCGTGCTGATGACCGGCGAACTGAATGGCGCGATGATTGGGCTGGTGCTGATGTTTGCTTCGTCTTATTTGGAACGCAGTCAGTAGATGGACAGTAGTTCTTTTTGGGGTTTCTTAGAACTCGCAGGATGGGGCGTTTTTTTGAGTTGGACGAATATGGGTTACTGATGTTTAGGGGGGATGTGTCACGGTATACGCAAAGTTCTTTTGGGGCTCCGCCCCAAACCCCGTCAAGGGGCTCATCCCCTTGGAACACGCAGGGATTTGACGGTTTTGTGAATTAGCCGGGTACTGATAACACTCGTTTTTGGGGAAACTGGGGACACGCTCTCCTATTTTTCGTCCCCGCGACATACCACTTCGTAAGCCTTTTGTGACTTTGCGTACGCCGTGGGGGATGTGTCTCTATTTCTTAGATTGTGTTTCTGCAGGATTTA
>JAGBXG010000334.1 GCA_017629415.1 Pseudomonadota bacterium
CCTGCCCATGTCTTGACGGCTCGCAATGTCCTCGTCAATCACCTCAAAACCCTTGATCTTTCTCATGCCGTACTCGTCAGCCCGGATGCCGGAGAAGTCAAAGATCTCGCACCTTTCACCGATATGCTCAATCTTCCCATGGCAATCATCGACAAACGCAGATACGATGATACAGAAACGCCGCATACCCATGGCATCGTGGGTAATGTCAAAGGTAAAACCGCGATTCTCATCGATGATGAAATTGCCTCTGCAGGCACCATCTGCACTGCCGCTGAATTTCTCATGACACAAGGCGCCGAACGCGTCTGGGCACTTTGCACGCATCCCGTCTTTTCAGGCAATGCCGTCGAACGGCTCAATGCCGCCCCCATCGAACGCATCATTGTCACCGATTCTTTGCCCATGCCCCCTCATAAACGCCTCGAAAAATTAACCGTTTTATCGATAGCTCCAGTCTTGGCTGACACCATCAAAAGTTTATTTTTCTAACGCTTCATTTGTTGCGGTTTTCAAAAGGCTTAAGGCATGAACGAATTTATTATCACCCAGCTATTTAGGAATTTCCGTTACGACTGGTGCCGTAAGCTAGAACGTTATTTAGGGGTAAAAGCGTGGGATTACAGGGGATTGCTGCGAGCCATTGAACGATTTCAGCGAGAACATGAGCTGGAAATGACGGGCGGATGGATAACGCCTGAAATGCGGTTAAAGCTGATTTCAGAAAAAACGGAATTCGGCATTCAAACAACAGGCTCGAATTTAGTTTCAGGCAGATGGCTTATAGATGAACCCGGCTCAACGCTCAAAGATGCGATTAAAGCAGAAAAGCGCATTTTGGACTGGGGCAAAGCAGCGGATGCATGGATGCCGAATCAAGCCGGGACGGGATATATCTGGGCTGTACGCGGCATGAAGCGGAATGAGAGCGGATATTGGTTTCAGACGGACAGTGCGTATCGATTTGCTCATGAATCTTATGGAAATCGTGATCATTTTTCATCGGCAAAGGCAGCGTATGCAGATACCTGCTTTATCGTGGTTTGGCATGATACGGCGGGAGCGGTGCATGTTCGGATGTTTGAGGGCACATGCAATCCAGGGGCAGTTTGGCCGCATGGCACGGCACATTTGTGTTCAGGGCAATATCTATATAAATTGGGACGTCATCGAACTCGAGAGGCGGAGCATATTGATGCAGTATTACGCCATTCCAAGGATTGGCCGGAGCACTGGATAACAGACAGAACCGTCGATTCGGTGCAATATTATGCCTTAGAAAGCGTATCGCCGATTGAAGTTGTTCGAAGTACAGGAGAGAGTCTGGATATCTCAGAGGAGGATATCAGACATGCGGAAGTGGCGATTGCGCATCGTGATCCGGCTTATGTGGATCAAAACCGTATCAAGATTAACATCCATACTTGTGCTGAAAATCATGCTTCATCGTTGGGATGTATGAATATTTTACCGAATCAGTATGCAGAATTTATCGGCATTTTAGAGCATTTGGCACAACATCAGATCAGAAAGTATGGTTTTGCGTTGGATATTCCATTTTATCTGTGTGATGCATCCATGATGGCTTAAAAGGCATGAATAATGTTATGTTGGGGGCAAGGGGATCCATTCCCTGGCATGGTGTGGGGCGAAGCTCCACAAAACTTGACGTTCCCCCTGAATGATTTCGTGAATAGACAAAACAGGAGAAATATGCGGCTTAAAGTTTTAGCAACATTATTTTTGACGGCCTGTATGACATGGGGTGTCATGGGCTGTGCTTCGACAACGGCAAATATTCCCGTTCGGGAAATGCCGGCTGGTGCATCGTTTTCTGGTCTTTGGTATACGAATTTTGGGGATTTGACGCTGACACAGAAACCGGATGGTTATACACGCGGGACTTTTGACTATAAGACAGATGGTGAAGTGGAAGGCCGTGTAGAAGGCGGTGTATTTATCTTTGAATGGGTACAGCCTGGAGATTTTCAGGTGGGCCGTCGCGAGGTTCGCGGGAAAGCTTATTTGGTCATCAGTGATGACGGTCTGAGTGTCGAAGGCAAATGGGGATACGGTGATCAATATACCGGCGGCGGCGACTGGACAGGCAACAAGGCCACGGAGATTTATCGTTAAATGGAACACGGAATTATCGTTGAAGTGCTTGGGCCTGTTGTCTTTGTCTGCAGGCTTGAGGGGGATAAGATTGCGATTGAAAAGCCATACGCCTGTTCGCTTTTGGGGAAAAAGTACAAGCGCGGTCGGCCTGTGCCCGGGGATCGTGTGGAGTTTGTGATTCATTCCGAGACGGTACAGAATCGCGATTATCAGGGAGTGATTCACAATGTGGAGCCGCGCACGAGCCTGGTGGAGCGTTTGGAACCCGGTGGTCGCAAAGCACGTCCTTTGGTGGCCAATCTGGATACTCTGGTCGTTGTGGCCAGTGTTGGGGCGCCGCCGCTCAAGCCGGGGCTTATCGATCGCTATCTGGTTTGTGCGCATCACTGGGGCTTGGATCCGCTGATTATCATTAATAAGTGGGAACTGGCGGAAGAGATTGATCTGCTTTATGTGCGGCTTTATGAGGCGCTTGGCTATTGCTGTATCATGGCATCTGCGCGAGAAAAGGTCGAGCTGGAGACGATTAAAGAGACGCTTCGCGGACGCAGATCGGCTTTTTTGGGACATAGCGGTGTAGGCAAATCTTCGTTGCTGAATGAGCTGTTTCCCGGGGTGCAGCTGGCCACCGGCGAATTGAGTGCGCAAAGTCAGCGCGGCCGTCATACGACGACCGCATCACGGCTTTTGCCATTTGAGAACGGCGGTTTTATTATCGATACGCCGGGTGTCCGCGAATTTGGCATTACCGGAATTCCGTCTCAGGATTTGAGCCAATGTTTTCCGGAATTCAGGGAGCTTTCGCAGAAATGCCGTTTTCAGCCGTGCAGCCATACGCATGAACCGGACTGTGCCGTACGTCAAGCCGTTGAGAACGATGATTTGGCCGATTTCCGTTATCAGGCCTATTTGAAGATTTATGGGGAAATCCGGGAGCTTGAGAAATCCGTCTATGGTTAGGCGGCGCGTATGCCGACAGGCATAGCCGCCGCGCAACGGCGTATCGGCCGCAGGCCGATAGCCGATGTTTTTTGACTTCTGGCGGCGCGTATGCCGACAGGCATAGCCGCCGCGCAACGGCGTATCGGCCGTAGGCCGATACGCCGGATGCCCAAAAATATTGACAAATTCCGCGTATCTTGCGAATCTTAAACAGATTGCGTTCAAATGATTTGAACCGCACTGCATAAGGAGATTTTCAAATGGCATTAAATGAAGCACGTTGTGGACGTCTTGCTCGCGCGATGGCATCTGACACGATGGTTTACATGAAAGATACGATTAAAAAAGGCCTTGAAGAAGATAATTTCTTTGAAGTTTTGGCCGATAATATGGACGAAAACCGCAAAGCGTTTGTGGCTCGTCTTGGAGCTGAAGCTGCCGAAACGAATATTCTTGAATGCGCGATTGTTGATACAATCATTGTGCCCATGGGCGAACAAGGAAAATATCCGATTTTTTAGAGGCTATCGCAAAGGAGTCATGGAATGAAACGCCGAATTTTCGGACTAGTTCTAGCCGCTTGTATGCTGGCTGTGCCGACCGTGGCATCTGCAGATGTTTCTTACGATTTCAGCGATGTCATGCAGCCTTTCCTGAAGCTGCCGTTTGAAGTTGTCAGCGTTGAAGTCACTGGTGAGGGTACCTCGATGCAGCATGTGTATCACCTCGCCGAGTCCTACGATGTGATGACGAAGAAACTGCTGGATATGTACCAAAAGAAGCAGACGATCGACAAATATTTCATTTTGGGCGTGACACCGCAGAGTACCCAGGAAATGTATCAGGTCACCATCGGCTACCAGAATGAGCATCATTATGTTCAGGTGACGCCGGATGGCTCCGGATGCAAGTTCTCCGTCGAAGCCATGCCCACGAGCTATGTAAGCGGCGTTTATGACGTGGCTATTTACGGATTCCGTATGCCGGATGGCAGTGTGGCAAGTGCTGAACTTCA
Organism: Pseudomonadota bacterium; assembly: GCA_017629415.1. The sequence goes on from JAGBXG010000334.1 coordinate 4,076, forward strand.
GACGAAAGAATGATGCTTTTGGATACAATCTGAATACAAAAAGGCGCGGAATAACGATGGTTTCGCGCTTTTTTTGTGTCAGTATAGGGGCCGCCTTTGTGGCTTCGCCCACATACGGCGTCCCTGCTTCGCTATGAAGGCCTGACGGCCTTCATACGCTTCGCTTTTTTTTGTGTGTGATATGCTGTTTTGAGTGTCTGGATATGATGAATCAGAATCGACAGGCTTGGAGTGCGGAAACGGATTCCGCAGTGGTTTGGCTGAAAGGCTGGTGTGAGCAGCATGGCTTGGGCTGGCATGATGCGGCACATGAACGATTTTGTCTGTTTGTCGAAAAACTGCTGCATTGTCAGCAACAGACAAATTTGACGGGGTTTTCAACGCCGAAAGTCATGGTGGAATCTTTGTTCGTAGATTCTTTGCAAATATTGCGCGTATTTACCCCTGAAGGCACGATGATGGATGTCGGAACTGGGGCAGGATTTCCGGCCATACCGATAAAAATTCTGCGTCCTGAACTGCCCATGATTTTAGTGGAACCCAGAACTAAGCGTTATGCATTTTTGCGTCTGGTTGAACGCGAATTGGGATTACATGGGCTGACTATATGCAAATCACGGATTGAGTCTGTGGATGTACCTTTGGATTTAGGTTTGGCGATTTCGAAGGCCTTTGCACCTTTGCCCGAGTGGCTGACATATGCACAACCGTGGGCGCAGAAGGGTGCCCGTGTTGCTTGTCTCGTCTCGAAACCTGACTGGGATGCTGCCGCATCAGATATGCATCGTTTAGGATTTGAAACTGTGGGCTGTCTTGAGGAACAGACCCGAGTTTATGCCGTCCTGCGCATAAAGGAATAAAACAGTATGTTTTTAATGATGTTCATCATGTTGGCCATTCCGCTTGGGCTGATTGTACAGGCCAGGTTAATTAGACCGCTTGGGCTTTCCAAAAAAGCGCGTATTTTGAGCGGTCTTGGAGTGGTTGTCGTGACATTGCTGGCCGGCAGCGCAGTGCCCTTGGGAATGCGTTATGCCAAAAATGCAGACACCTATCTCAAGTTTGGATTTGAGACGTGGACGCCTTGGCTCTATTACTTTGTGACATTTCTTTGCTTGCTGCTGATTGTCATTATTGTACGCGACATAGGGCTGTTCATCTGGCGATGTGTGCAATGGGCCCGTGAACATCGAACCGGACAAGCTTTGGTTAAAGCAGATTTAAGTGAATCTGATTCAAACAAACCTGTCCCATGTGAATCCAATACAAACATAAAACCTTCATTCAAACCCAGTTCAAACAATACAGATTTAAACGCATCAAATTCTGTGACAAATCATGCTGAAGATATCTCAGCAGAGAGCCAACTGACGGCGGAATCTGTTCAAACAGGGGAGGACAGAACAGCTATTTCTGAGGCAGTGATTTCGGCCGGCAAAGCCGAAGATGCCAAAAAACAGGAAGCGGAAGCCCTATCGCGTCGGCAATTTTTAAGCAGAATTTCAAGTGCTGCTGTGGTGGGCGGTGCATTCGTTGCGACACCGGCTGCGATTTATTATGCCCGTGACAGACGTGTTGTGAAACATATCGAAATCGAACTGGAGAGTATTCCTGCCGGTTTAAATGGTCTGCGTATTGTCCATTTGTCTGATATTCACGTCGGCAACACGATTCGACGTGAAGATATTGAAGCCATGGTGAAAGAGACCAATGCATTGAACCCTGATATTGTGGCAATCACCGGAGATTTGTGCGAAGGCCATCCGGAATTTATTGGATCGTGGCTCGATCCCATGAAAAATCTGAAAGCCAAATATGGCAGCTATTTTGTGACTGGCAATCATGATCACATGTGGGGCGCACGTGCCTGGAATCAGATTGTATCGAATTTAGGTGTTCGTGTTCTCGACAATGCCCATGAAATCATTGATGTTCAAGGAACGAAACTGGCGGTTTGCGGTGTGCTTGATTTGCGAGGCGACAGAAAAGAACGCGGTTGGAAATCTGATCCCGTGGCGGCCATGGCCGGTATCGAACCTGGTATCTTTAAATTGATGTTGGCGCATCAACCCGGATCTGCAGAAGCATGTTTTGCGGCAGGCGCAAACCTCATGTTAGTGGGCCATACACATGGCGGTCAATTCTGGCCCATCTGTTACATTGTTGATGCTGTGCACAAGTATTCGCGCGGGCTGTATTATGTCGATGACAAAGCCATTTTTGTCAGTTGCGGCACGGGCTATTGGGGACCGCCTTTGCGTTTTGGCATTCCCCCTGAAATTGATGTCATTACGCTTAAATCCAAAGCGTGAGATGGTGCTGGCTCAACACAATAACCCAGACACACCCACATACCTCCTTGCATTCCCTTGTA
>JAGBXG010000335.1 GCA_017629415.1 Pseudomonadota bacterium
CGCGAAATGTTGCACGCTCTAGCTCGTATTGATTGCGTTCATATTGGATTCGCGTCAGCTTTTTTAAAAATTCATCGCGCGATATCTCTTCACCGACTTGAACACTGGCTCGCATTGCCAGATAAGAGTCAGCCGTCCCAAGACCGTAAATGCATGAAACGCTGGCCACAATAATGACATCGTTTCGCGTCAGCAGGCTGTGTGTGGCAGCCAGTCTCATGCGTTCGATATCGTCATTGATTTTGGCATCTTTTTCAATAAACGTTCCCGATGCAGGAATATAGGCTTCCGGCTGATAATAGTCATAATAACTGACAAAATATTCCACAGCATTTTCAGGAAAAAGTGCCTTAAATTCCGTAAAAAGTTGACCGGCCAGTGTCTTATTGGGCGCAATCACGAGTGTGGGCCGCTGAACCCGTTCGATGACAGAGGCAATTGTAAAAGTTTTGCCGCTGCCTGTAATACCCAACAAAGTTTGGGCTTTACGTCCTGTTTCAAGCCCTTCAACGAGTCGGTCAATAGCTTCCGGTTGATCACCGCAGGGCGCAAATTCTGAATGCAGTTTAAATTTCATCGTTCCATCCGTAGAACATAAAGAAAAACTCCCATGAAAATAGACTCATGGGAGTTTTCATGACATGATTTTATTTTGTTATTAGGCAAAAAATCAGTCGTTATCTGGATTCATATTGTGCTCATATTGCTGAGCCAGTTCCAAAATTCGTTTGTGTTTTTCATCGACAGCTTTGATATCTTCCGGTGCTTTTTCAGAATCATCTTTAGCTGCTTCATCCATGGCTTTGCCAACACGTTCTTCGATATTGCCTGTGCCTTTGCCGTTAAGCACGTCTTCTACGATGCGGCCGCCTTCAATCAAAGCAGCTCTGCTGACATCTAACTGACGTTCTTCAATCTTTTCAGAAACTTCAGGACTGACTTTGGCATTTTTCAAAAGATCCGCAAATGCATTCGAGAAATCAAACTGTACGCGATATTTGGAATCTGTTTGGGTATCAGCTGTTTCTTCTGTTTTAGCCTCTTCGGTCACGACTTCAGCTTCGGCAGTTTCTGAATCGTTTTTGTCTTCCGAATCGGTTTTATCAGCTTTATCGGCTTCTGCCATGACGTCTTCGCCCATCAATGTTTTGAGGAACGAACCAATCGTGCCGCGAATCAAGGCAGGCACTACATCATTGCCGTAATTCTGGAAAAATTTGCCATCTACTTTGACAACGCGTTTGCCATTCTCATCAATGGTATAATCTTCATCTTTTAATTTGGCATCGGCAAAACTTTCAAATTCGCGCGATACTGCGCCTTTAAAATCAAATTTTGTATTTGCCAAACGGTCTTTCATCTTGCCAATACCCTGAGCTACGGCATCAGATGCATCACGGATGGCTGCTGCGGCAGAACCTTCTTCAAATTCAGGCTTTGTTTCAGCTTTTGTTTCTGAAGCAGCATCTTCAACCGCCTTGTCTGCTTTTGCTTCCTCTGTAACTTCTTCAGCATTGGCGCCATCGGTTTCAGCAGTCTTTATCGCTTCAGCCGCTTCTTCTGCCGATTTCTTAAGCTCTTTCGCGCTGTCTTTGAGCACAACAGAAACTTCCTTTAAACCTTCGCGAAGCGGTGCAAGCTGTTTGCCCAGTTCAGAAAAAGCTGTGCGCAAATTGTTGACGACGTCTTCAAGAGCGGCATTCATCGTATCGACTGCGGCTTTAGGTTCAAAATCCGGATTAAACGGAATCACCTTACCAAGTGGGGCTTCTTTCGCTTCATCAAGCTTTTCAGGCGCATCATCTGCTGCTGTTTCTGCGGCATCAACAACTTTATCTGTATCCTTATTTTCCGGTGTATGATTCATTTTATCATCATCAAACATATCGTCCTCCTTAAATGGGCAAAAAAAGACACCTTATTTTACCCGATTGGTGTGATTCATCAATCCAAAATGGGCACAGAAAACCCATTTTCATGCAAACTTTTACCATTGCTCGCAATGCATAAACATAACACGGTTTAGGCAAAACTATTTCCGCCAATTCAATCATGGTGCATTCCAAGGACTCATTCCACTGGCAGGGTTTGGGGCGGAGCATCCAAAAAACTTTGTGTAGACCGTGAGGGCGCGGCTATGTCGGCCTTGAGGCCGACATACGCCTTGCATGGCGCGTCTATTTCGCTTCGCGAAATACGACGCGCAATTTGCGGCAGTTTCTGTAGAAAATTGGATTGAACATTACTTCAAAAATGTTGCCGGAATCACCAGGCAATTCTGATTGGCGTATTCTGTTATCAAGCGCGCTGTTTCGCGCAGGGCATTATTGGCATCCAGTGAAGGCTGCGAGGATGGAATCACAATCAGATCAGCTCCGATCTCATCCGCAACGGAAAGTACGGCACTGGCCTGCGGCATGACAGGCGCATGCTGTTTGAAAGACAGGCGTTTGGCATGTTCTTCATATACAAACGGTACATTCAATATCTGAACCGCTTGTTTGGCACGGTGGGTTACGCGTTCGGTGGCTGCTTTGATCTGCCTTTCATGCACGGCAAATCCCTGATAATCACCATTCGGATCGGCATGCTGTAAATCGGGAATAGGGGTGACAATTTCTACATCGGAATCGGGATAAAACATGGCAAAAGAAACTGCCCAAGCCAGCAATTGAGCCGAATAAGCAGGCTCTAAAAAAGCCACAAGAATCTTTTTATGTGCTCCACGATGCGTCGGATTCTTAATAAGATAAAGAGGAATACGCGTATAAGCAACAAATGTCGTGGCCATGCTGCCAATAATGCCTGTCGTGTGCGGTTTGGTTCCATATGCACCCGCAAACAACAGATCTGCATTCGATTCAGAGGCTGCATAAATGATCGATTTAGCCATCGAATCACGGGCAAAATCGACCTTCAAGCGAACATGCTGCGCATGATTTTGTAACACTTTTTCGAGGTATTTGGCGCCTCGGGCTTCCACGCCTGCCCGAACTTCATGCAAAATTTCAACTTCATCACTGCCTAAAGCCGCATACGGGAAAAGAATATCTCGCATGATTGTCGGGAACTTTTCCAACGCATGAAAACATGTCAAAGAAGCGCCTGAAGTCTGGCTTAACTCAAAAGCCTGATGAATGGCTTGCGTGGCATAAGAAAGAAAATCAGATGCCACGAAAATATTTTGCATGGCATAAAAACAACTGCGTGATGTATCCGTCATGGTCTGTATATCGCGTGATAAGGTTTAAAAGAAATGGTTTGAAACAATAGCCCTGAATGATTGATGGATAGCAATATCCTGGATAGAATATGTTGAAATACTATGAATATATGCCTGCAATGATATAAAATAAGAACTTCTATTCTTTTTTCTGAATTTTATAGGGTTCATTGGCATTCGGTTTATAATATTCAATAGCATCAACTGTCCCATCTGTATTGGTATCTCTGTGGACTTCTATTTTATTGCCGTTGGCATCAAAAATAAGTGTGCCATGTCTGTTTGCTTCAAAATCTACAGAATATTCTTTTTTAATAGGTTTATCATTTTGATAAGTCACAATAAGATCACAAACACCATCATAATCGAGATCAATTTCATCCCGAACATGCACACCATTTTCATAAAATTCAGACATGTCAATGAGTGTGTCAAAATTGAAATCGCGTTGCGCATATTGGATGACACCATCTTTCGTAAAGACAAATTGATCGACTCTGCCGTCGTTATTAATATCTACTTTTTGTAAATCAAATGATGAGGTGTCGACTTTTTGAGTCTGCAATTTTATCGTGTCCGTTTCAGATGCTGAATTGACATCCTTATCTTGAGAACAAGCCCATAAAAAACTTATCAACAAACATATCGTTACAAGTATGAAATTTCTATACATGAGAATCGATGCTCCAAATTGCAACCTTTCCGGCGTTGTCACTTGAAACCATATATCCGTTTTCAGAAACACAAATACTTCTGACTTCACAGCGATGATGTTCTATAGAAAATTCAGGTTTTTCTATCTTTCGAATGTTTTCAATATCTATTTGAACTGCTTCAAGCTTGCCTGTTTCATGCCCAAGCCATAAAATGCCATTCTGATACGTTGCCGTCTGAATACGGCCGCCAGATTGATAGATGATTTCAAGCGGCGACTCACGCTCAACGTGCCACAGCATGACATAACCAGCCACATCGACAGAAACAAAATGGGTATCATTGATAAACTCAAAAGCCACAATTTCTGCATAATGACCCGAATATTTATGAATCAATGCACCGTTTGACTCATTCCATGAACGCAATGTCAAATCCCGTGAAGCAGAAAACAAAATATCGGTCTCAGGCTGAAAACGCACACATGTCACAGGGGCAGTATGCCAATCAAAAGTTCTGATTGGTTCACCATGTCTCCATAATTTGACATATTTATCCTGGCTGGCTGTTGCCATTCTGCCGCCTTTCACTGCCGCAATCGATAAAATCGTCATTTTATGGCTTCTGGTACTGGGTTTGAAACTTTGAGCGCCCATCGTTCTCGCGCCTTGAGACACAAAAATACCCGCGTGATCTTTGATAAACGTACCTGTTTCAATGTCCCATTCTCTGATGCTCTTGTCTTTTCCGGCTGAAAGCAAGTGACCGTTGTCGGGATTAAAGGCAAGCGTATAAACAAACTCAACATGTTGCTTGAGTTTCCGCTCAACTGTTCCGGATTCGACATCAATAATATGAATGATGCCGTCTCTGTCTCCGGCTGCACATTTCTGATTATCTAGAGAAAATGCCACAGCAAGAACTTTTTGGGTTGGAAGCTGGATATCGTGTAAAAGTTTTAACATCAGATATTTTCCTCCTTGAGGATTTCTTGAATTTCCATAAGTTTCGCAAGTGCACCTGCTCTTCTCAATTCTTCTTCTTGGATGACCGCCAGATTGGCATATTGGGTCAGCCACTTTTGCGCTGCGGCATAATGATCAAATGATTCTCTTAATTTGCCTTCTGCATGATCTACTTTTGCCAATTCATAATTCGCAATCCCAACGCCGAACATGGCAGAAAGCGTATGAAGTTTAGAATCTGTCGTCTTTTCAAGCAGTTTATAAGCTCCTTCAAAATGCGCAAGCGCACTCTGATAATCTTTCATGGCCATGTATATATAAGCAAATGCCGTTTCAAGCTGTCCGTCATCCGGATTGTTGAGAATACCGTTTGTCAGAACTTTCGTCGCTTCTTTATAGAATCCAAAACTCATATAAAGTTCGCCAAGTTCTTTATAATGAATCGTCATCCCGTCTTCATTTCTCAAAAATGGATTCGATTGGATAGACTTTTCATAAGCACTGACTGCAGCCAAATAATCATTAAGTCCAATATAACATCGCGCTTTTTGCAAATGCGCTTCGGCATAATAAGGATCAATATTGGTAGCTTTGTCCAAAACTCTGACGCATTCCATATAATTGGCAAAATCATGACCGGTCTCGGATGTCAGCTGCTGTTGTTGAGCTTCGCCATAATGCGCCAATGCCAGCTGATAATAATAATGCGGCCAGCCGCTCTCATAACCAATGGCATCATTCAAACGGCGAATTGCCGCCGTATAATCATGATAATCCATATCAATCAGTGCCATATAATAATATGCCTGATGATTATTGGAATATCTGTTCAAAGCATTTTGAAAACTTTGAGTGGCTTTATCATGAATTTTCTTCTCATAGCTTTGAATCCCTTCCTTAAGATGCCGGTTGGATTCCATTTCCGCTGAATTACAGCCCATGCTCAGACAGGTCAACAAAGCGATGATGAGTGTTGCAATTTGATGTTTCATATTCATACCCCTCTTATAAGCTTAAACGACCTGGAATAAATAAAACTTGAGATAATTCGTTTCCGGAACATTCATATGAATGGGATGATCGGGACTCTGCTGACGCGCTTCAATCTGACGTAAACTGACGCACGCTTCATGGGATGCCTCGATCAGCATTTTTTGAAACATGTCATCTTTCATAAAATGAGAGCATGAACATGTCGCAAGATAACCCCCGCGAGGAAGCAGCTTCATGGCTTTGCAATTGATTTCTTTATATCCGCCGTAGGCGGCACGCGCCGTGGCATGACTTTTGGTAAACGCAGGCGGATCAAGAATAATAAAATCATCAGATCTGTCTTTCTTCTCATACCGCTCTGTCAGCAGCTCAAAAACATTCGCACAGACAAAATCCATGTTCTGAATCTGGTTGCGTTGTGCATTGGCACGTGCCTGGTCAATAGCCAGCTGAGAAATATCCACTGCTGTTACATGCGATGCACCGCCTTTGGCTGCATGTAAAGCAAATGCACCTGTATGCGTAAAACAATCCAATACACGCCGACCGCGAGAAAGCTCCATGACAGCTCTGCGGTTATATTTCTGATCTAAAAAATAACCCGTCTTCTGACCTTCAATGTAATTGACATCAAAACGAATGCCATTTTCCATGATCTCAACATGCCCATCTGTATCCGTTTTTAAACCCTCGGCATGATAAAAACCTTTGAACTGCGGCAGACCCTCAAGCTGACGAGTCGCAACATCGCCGCGCTCATAAAAGACATCTATCGTTTCCCCCATGTCCCTGAGTGTCTTTAATATCAGACCAAATATCATGTCCTTGCGGCATTCAATACCCACAGACATCACTTGAGCAACCAAAACAGTATCAAATCTGTCAACAACCAAACCGGGAAACTGATCCGATTCCCCAAAAATTAAACGGCAAGCCTTAAAATCTGCTCCCATCACATGACGTCTGTATTCAAGAGCATACTTGATACGACGGGCAAAAAAATGCATGTCAAATTTATCATTCGTATTATTCGAAATGATACGCACACGGATCTTGCTTTGAGCATTGACCCAGCCGGTCCCCAAATATGCCCCTTTCTGAGAACGTACATCCACCAACTCACCATCGGCTGCTGTCGCCGTCATCTCTGTAATCTCTTCACCAAAAACCCAGGGATGACCATTTCGAAGACTTTTTTCTGCTTTGGGGGTAACGGTATAAATCGGATACTGACGCATGAGATATTTATCTTCCACGATTTGAACAATATGTCTCTTGTTTGCAATGACCGTCAATCGCCTGTTTCAAACGTGTCTGAAAAAAACGATTCTTTTCAACGGCATAACGATTTTTTAAAGTATCAAGTGCTTCTTTACCAGGACAGTTTTTTAATGCTGATATCGTCACAAAACGAATCATATCATTATCTGAACTCAGGTACGGCTCAAGAATTGCCGGCGCAGCCTTGGGGGCTACCTGAGGATACGAACGAATCGCCTGCATCAGCATCAGAGAATGCTTGATTTTGTCGGGATTTTTCAGAATCCATTCAAGCATTTGCAGATTGTACTCTGTTTCAAAATAGGCCAACGCTTCAAGCGCTCTGCGGCGAACAGAAAACAACAGTTCGGCATCATTGACAATGCTATGCAAGTGCTTTTCAGCATCCGCACTCGTGGAAAGCAAATCAGCCTTAGACGGAAAATCACAATGCGCATTGAGCAATAACATGATTTTCTCCCGATCATCAAACTCACGATTCACAATCACACGGCGGCTGCGTCGATATTGCGGCATATTCTCCGTCTGAGACCCACCGGATTCCGCTTGAACACTTCCGGATTCTGCCACTTTGACTTCTGTTTGCTCAATTTTCGGCACACCCGTCGCCCCCGTCTGCTCATCCTGTGTTTGGGCACAGACGGTCAAAGGCATCAGCAGAAATAGAAGAACAAACCCAAAACGCATGACATTTATCCGATAAAACGCCGCGACTTGAGGATTTGACCGTCATTCTGAACCATCAGACAGGCAAGATGCGGACGCGATTCCACAAAATTAAGCGCTTGTTGAGGTTCCATGACGAAAAGGGCTGTCGATAAAATATCGGCCTCAAGCGCGGTCGGTGCTGTCACCGTCACAGAGGCAAATGACTTGGGACTTCTGCCAGTTTTCGCATTCACAATATGATGGAATACTTTGTCATCACCATAATAAATTTCATAATTGCCAGAGGTCGAAACTGCCGCATTCTTCAGCACAATCGTTCCCGGATACTGTCCTTTTCCAGACGGATCCTGAATCGCAATCCGCCAGTCTTTACCTTGACGTGCATACCCAGATGTCCGAATCTCACCGCCGGCATTGACGAGAAAATTCCCAATCCCGCGCGTCTGCAGAATCTGTGCAGCCCTGTCGGCAATAAAACCAGGCGCCGCACCATCCAGCGTAATCCCCATACCCTGAGGAATCACAAGGCTGTTGTCGCGAATTTGCAGCTTTTCAGTACCCAAAAATGGCATCAGAGCCGCAATGTCGGCATCAGAAGGCGTCAGACCTTGCGCAGATTTCGCCTCAAACATATCCAAACAAGGCTTGACAGTAATATCAAATGCCCCGCCAGTTTCACGATGATAATCGATACAAGCATTCAGCAGCACCGCCAGTTCATCAGGCAAGTGCTGCATTGTCCCTTCGGCATTCAGCTCGCAGACCGGCGATGTGTTGCCATATCGCGTAAATAAACGCTCCATCTTATGAACATCGTCAAATACAGCAGCCACCGCATCTTCTGTCGCCGCGCGGCTTTCACCAATGGCCGTCACATCGACATGGGTACCCATCGCCTGACGGCTTTGCGAAACGCGGTAAGAATTTCTGTCAAAACTCAGGGACTCAAAAGACTCCCGATGCGCAACCATGATGCCGCCTGCCGCTGCGGCAGAAGCAAG
>JAGBXG010000336.1 GCA_017629415.1 Pseudomonadota bacterium
GTTCGCGTTCAGGTGCTGGCGCTGCCTTGACCTCAGGTGCGGCTTTCGGCGCTGCTTTGACCTCAGAAACGGGCTCTGGGGCTGCCTTGACTTCTGGAATAGCCTCAGACGCTGCTTTGACTTCAGGTTCGGCATTGACTTCGGGCACAGCACTTGCCGAAGAAGATGACAATTCTGCTGCGGCTTGGTCTTCAGAAACTAAAACGGATTCATCTGCTTGAGACACCAAAGACGGAGACGCATTGACTGCCGGAATCACAGAAGAACTTATCGGCTTAATACCCGTCGATGAAGGTGTGGAAACCGAGGGCTTCGATATCGTAGGTTTCGATATCGTTGGCTTCTTGATATCCTCTGAACCTTGAGTCTTTGAATTGCGTAAAGACGGAATATCAATATCTTCATCTAAAATGGCTTGACGGTTGGAACGAGCTTTGCTCGCACCGCCGGCTTTCGGCATCGGAAGATCTCCGGAGGATTTGATATTCGGCAAATTGTTAAAATCTGGTGCCTGTAACGCCTGGGTCTTGTCTGTATCCATCTTATCAATATCATTGAACAGCTCACTGCTGAAGTTGTCCAATGTACTCATAAGATCAGTTTCAGACATACCTACTGAACTGCTTGAGTCTGTAATACAGTCCCAACCGTCCAAACCGCCAACTGCTGCAAGAAGTGCATCCGCAGAACCTACTTCGGTTGGCTCATCATCTGCTAAAGAAAACTTTTCTGCACCAGACTGTCTAGACGATGCCTGTGCATCAGATTTTCTGTTATTCAATACATTTAACTGAGGAAGCTCCGTAGAATTGAGTCTGTCAGCCAATGCAGCACCACGGCTCGATTTAACTCTGTATTCACCCATTACAAATTGACCTATTGATGAAATTGTAGCAAAGTTATGCGGCAACCTAGGCCACAAAACAAAATACACCATTCAATTATTTGCCATAAATCCTTTATTCATTCAAGATTTTAGGGTTTCAATGCCTATCCAGGCACAGAATAAATGGTGCTACAAAATAAAAAAAATCCCCTGCCTTGCGCCAGGGGATTTTTTTAAATCGTATCAGCGTCCGCAACGCGACGAAATGTAATACCAATAATACCCAAGTTCATCTTGCCAGTATTCGCCATCGAATGACCAGAAAAGATGCTCATCGTCTGCATCCATGACCTCATCGATCATGTTCTCAAACTCTACTAATGCATTGGGATCTTGTTCTTTCAGCTCAGCACGAGCCGCATATTTTTCGGTCGTTTCAATTTCAATATCGAGCGCACGGTTCGAGTGATCACGAAGCTCTTCTTGAAGTCGTTCAAGACGCTGTTTGCCTTTCTTACCTGCTTCAACAACAGATAACATACGAACACCGTCAATTTCCTGAATCATGGTCGTGCCAAGGCTTGTCGTGGCAAGCGCTGAATTCTCTTGAATGCGTTTTTTCTCATCATCGAGCATGTCGATATAGGCTAAACCACGCTGCAATTCCTTATCCTGAACCGATGCTTCAAGAACAAGCTGGAGTGTAGGATCATAGCTTTCTTTGTCGGCCTTGCGAACCATATCAAGGAAGTCATAAACTTCTTCAGGTTGGAACAAACGGCTCACAAGCGTGTCCACCTGCTTCTTGAGAGGATCATACGTCGCTTTGTAGTCGGTGAGAATATCAACGACACGGTCATAGTGACAGTTCGTGTAATAAATCGTCGCCTGAAGAAGCATGGCTTCAGGATAATACTTGTCATTGAAATACGGGCTGTTCAGGGTCAACAAAAGACCAAGAGATTTGCCAAAATTATCTACGCGATAATAGGCCCAGCTCGCTTCAAATAAAGCATCCAGCCACATCCGGCTGTCGCGCGAAAATGCATTGTAATATTTGATGGCTGTCGTCCAACTGTTGGCTGCTTTCTCACGTTCGCCCATTTTCCATAAGGTGGAACCCACCTGATAGAAAACACGACCAAGTGCGGCAACCGTAAACTCACGCAAACGATATTCTTCTGCCGTCAGCTCCTGAGTCTGCGCTTTCGCATCAAGCCATCTTAAAACCTCTTTGAATGAATCTAATGCTGGCTGACCCTTGTTCTGACGAACATACGTCACACCCTCAAGATAACGTGACTTCGGATAGTGAGGACTGTCCTCTGCAACATGGCCAACAAAAAATACAACATCATCAAGCTTCGATTCGCGATAGGCTGCCATACCAAGCAAATAACCCACTTCAGATGTCAAGGCATCCGAAACTTCAATCGGATACTTGTCAACATAAGTGTTGTAAATACGGGAATAACGGCTAGGCTCACCAGGAAGCACACGACCAATCAGGACAAGATACGGTAACGTCAGATTGACTTCAGGTGTATCACCCTGCTGAAGAACCATATCAAAATGATTTAACGCAGACTGCGGATAACCAGCTTCATAAAGTGCACGACCAAGCTCATACTGAAGCTTCGCCATAAAACCTGAATCTACCTCAGGATTCATTGCAATCGTATCATTGAGAATCGCTGCAGCCTCAAGATAAAGCTTGCTCTCAATCATGCCTTGAGCTTGCTTGTAACTGGCATATGCTGGAGAACTCTCATCAACCGTCGTCGCACTCGAAGTCGTGCTGCCTGAATCCGATGACGCTTCTTCCTCTGCGCCAAAATCAAATCCATCACCACCTTCTTCAGCACCTTCTTCCGCACCAAAATCAAATCCATCCTGTGCCTGCGCTGCAACAGGAGCAAATAGCATTACACTTGCAAGCAGTGCGGCTTTCCAGCCCAGTTTCCCAATATTCAGCATACCTCATGTCTCCTTAGCACTCAGCTACCTAGCTGAAGACCACTTTTTAAACGGTATTCCAGTCTGCCGTAGAATCTACGTCGGAAAATATTTATCACAAATAAATAAATGTTGTCAATCTAGTGCGGTGATAATGTCAAGACATGCAGAGGCTAGCCTCAAACCAAAACTGCCCGTCACCGTCACAAGACTCCCAAGCGCTGGACGATGAACCCTAGAATGCATCACTAAATCCTGATGAACATGCGTCTGGCGTATCGCAGGTTCCACAGAATAAACACAGCCTATGCCATGCTCAATCCCCAATTTTCGAAGACCTTTCCGAACATCACGTGCCAGCGGACAAACTTCAGTTTCTGAAATGTCGCCGAAACGAATCATGTCAGGTCTCGTCCGCCGCGCAGCCCCCATGCTGCTCAACACGCAATAACCCTCTCTATGGCAATACGATAATAAAGAAAGTTTGGCTTCAAGCGTGTCAATCGCATCCACAATTATATCCGGACGATGACCATCCAAAAATGGCGCTGCTGCTAAATCACAGTTTCTTTCTTCAATAAATGTCTCAAGACATTCAATGTCTAAATCGGGACAAACTTCGAGAAGGCGCTTTCGACCCACTTCGACTTTGGAAAGTCCTACGGTTGCTACATCAGCGCCAAGCTGCCGATTGATGTTCGTGGATTCGTACACATCCGCATCAATAATGCGAATATGCCCCAGGCCGCTGCGAACTAATGCCTCCGCTGCAAAACTGCCGACCGCCCCAAAACCGACAAGCGTGATATGCGCACTCCGTATACGCTCAAATGACGCTTCCCCCAAAAGCGTCTGTACTCTTGAAAACTGATTTGTATCCATAAATTAAGGCAGGGACAGAATGATTTCAACGCGATCGTTCAGAGGACGGTTTGCTTTCTGCTTTTCGTCAAAACGCGGAGCTTCCTTGCCTTTTGCTGTCGTCATGATGCGCTTGTATTCAATGCCCTGACTGATAAGATAGTCACGTGTGGTGTCACAGCGACGCTGACTGACTTCAAACTCTTTGCCGCGTTTGGTCCGCGTCTGGGCAAAACCTTCAATGGTAATGGATGCATCCGGGTACTTTTTGGCAAGTTCTGCAATGCGTCTCAAAGCGTCAATTTTGACAGGAAGAATTTCCGTCTTGTTGATTTCAAATGCAGATGCCAAAACGATGACAGTGCTCTTCATATCCGTAAATACGTAGTCCGGGCCAACGATGCCCTGGGCTTCCGTAAAAAGTGCCTTCTGACGTTCTGCAGATTGAGCTGCCAATTGTTTTTTATCAAAATCAGGCTTTGCAAGCTCATAGGCCTTGACAAAGAGCAGACGCGCTTCTTCAGCTGCAGCACTGGCCGCCTCTCTTTGGCCATGGGCATTCTTTTCCCCCGCTTCTTTCAGCTTGGTTTCGCCTGCATCAAAAGTTTCTTTTTGGGTGAGCGGTGCTTCAACACCCACAGCCTTTTCGCGTTCTGTCATGGCAATTTGAATGCGATGCTCTACATTGGCCATGTCGGAGTTTGAAATGTTTGTTTTCATTAAGGCAATGCTTTTTTCTAGACCGTCCTGTTTGGCCGTCAGTGTCTCCATCTGGAGATTGAGCGATTTCATCTCGTCTTCAGCTTTTGCCTTGCGTGCCTGCGCCTCCTTTAAGCTCGCTTGGGCACGGGCCGTGGCGTATTGACGCTGCCCCAGAGCTGCATAAGTTTTGGCTTGGATTTGTTCACCATCTTGCCAGGCATCCACCGCTTTGTTTGTGAGATCTGTGCATACCTTGAATGCTTCCGGGGCGGTGCTGTTAATGCTCGCTGACTCATCGCTGTTGCGAAGCTCCTCAAGCTGAATTAATTCCGCTGGCTTTTCCTGCGGACCGCATCCTGTCAATGATGTCAAACAGGCCATGACGCAGAAAACAAACAAAACTACAGGAGTTCTCTTCATATCATTCTCCATGAAAAATATTGTGCGCTTTGGTTACTTCTGCATGCTGTTGAGCTTGGCTTGCAGGACTTCTTCTTCAGCAGTAAGCTGCTGAACCTGAGCTTCTAGTTTGCCATATTCTGCTTTCAGGGCCTTGAGCTTGCTCTCGGCTTCCATGGCATCTCCCATCGCTTTGTCACGGGCAACAGATGCCTCCACAAAGTCAAGATAAACACCAATCTTTAAGGAAAGGGTGCGCACCTTGTCGGTTTCATCTTTGCCAATCAGAATCAGCGATTCATCAATCCAGCTGGAAAGCTGAGACATTTCACTGTTGTAACGCGTGTGCTCCTGGGATTTGAGCTGATCAACACGAATTTGATACTGACGAATTTCATCTCGATAAACTTTGATATCCTGAGCAGATGCAAAACTTGCCGGAATCAATAGCGTCAATGCCAGACTAAGTGCCGGTACACGGACAATGGATTTTAAATTGAATTTTGCTGCCATGAAGTAAACTCCTTAACAAACCTCAAAGAACAATCATTCATAATGCTCTGACTCAAACAATGACTTATGGATGAATCGTGGGCCGAAAATGGCAAGCGCTAACAATAACGTGTTTTGAGGTTTTTTCAAATAATCCAGATGCTGAAATTTAGGCATTTCAATACAGTAGCTTGCTTCAATGCGAGCTAAAATGCATTGATACATGTATATACTTGACATAACATGCCTTTTTGCGACAAAATATTAACGTTTTTGGGTTTATTCATATTTCCCATTTCCGATACAACCCCGTGCCGGGCTTTCACATTGAAGTGAGTAATTCCATGACGGACGAGCCGAATTCCACGCGCCCTATTCGAAACACGGCAACGCGCAGAGGCGCACGACGCGGTCTGCGTCGCTCTAAAACCCTTGCTGTTCGTGGATTGACACGCGAAAAAATTGAAGAAGCTCAGCTCATTCTGCAGGCTTTTGAACAGTTCAGACCGCTTTCTCGCGGGGACTGCAGAAATGCACCGAGACCGTGTCCTTGGGTTTCATGCAAATACCATTTGTATTTGGATATCGTTCCGCAGTCCGGTTCTATTAAAATGAATTTCCCCGATCTTGAAGTTTGGGAAATGACCGAAACCTGTGCATTGGATGTGGCAGATCGAGGCGGTACAACGCTCGAAGAGGTCGGCGTGCTCCTGAACCTGACCCGTGAACGCATCCGACAAGTCGAACGAAGCGGCATTGATAAACTTCGTACAGCTCTTGGTGATGAGGCCGATGAGGATTTGTTTACCGAAGACTCAGAGGATGAAAATTCTGAATTTGAGGAAGATGAATACATGGATGATGAGTCTGGAATCTGATTTGTCTCTGAACGCTGCAAAACTCAGTTTGCAGTTTGAAAAAAGCATGTTTCTTGCATGGATTTCATAGGTCAGCCGAAAACGGCTGGCCTTTTTTGTTTGGGGGAACAGGCATTGGGGAATGTATTTTTCGGGCATGACGGCATCCCTAATTGATAGCCTCTGCAGAGGACTTGAGGGCCATACCGTGTTTGGATGGCTTGCAAAGTGCGATCAGTGGCATTTTGCCGTGCCTGGGATTCTGACATGCCAAACAGGGATAGCTGTCTTGGGGTATTTTCCGGCACCAGGTGAAATACTCTGATGGAGAATGCCCGTATTGGAAAATCCCAGGGATAATGCTGGGACAGAAGCATCAGGGCATATTGTGCGATGGTTGAACTCGAAGCAATCGGCTGGCGCAGATTAGTTTGGTATTGCCTGAAGCCTAGTGTGGCATCGCGCACAATGATGGCAATGCCCAGTCCGGAAAGCGCTTCGCTGTGAAGTCCAAATGCAGTTCGCTCGGCCAAAACCTGTATCGTGGGCCAAAGCTCGTGTGATGCATGCACGTCATATGGCAGGGTTGTGCCGTGCCCTATCGATTGACGGGGTTCACGCAGGTGAATGGGCAAAACTGGAGCATTGTCCTGACCGTTGGCAGCGCACCAAAGCTTATCTCCGTGTTTGCCGAGCCTTGCGCGAATCATTTTTCTGTCGGCAGTGGCCAGCTGACCTATACTGGAAATGCCGATGCGGCGTAAATTTTCTGAGGTGGCGCGTCCAGCACCCAATAGTGTGGATACGGGAAGTCCCCAGATGATGTGTCGATAGGTTTCTGCGGGGATGGCGGTAACGGCATCAGGTTTTTTGAGATCCGAGCCGAGTTTTGCAAAGACTTTGTTAAAGCTGACACCAATCGATACCGTAATGTGAAAAATGCGTCGAATGTCCTGCCGGATTTGTTCCGCGAGCTGTATGGGATCTGGGTGATGGCTGACATCCAGCCAGCATTCGTCCAGGCCGAAAGGTTAGACTTGAGGGGTGAATTGCGCATAATATTTTTGAATGGCTTCGGAGTACTGGACATAAGTGTCATAATGTGGCGGAATAAAAATAATGTCTTTGCATTTTTGGCGTGCTTCCCACAGTGTATCACCAGTTTTGACGCCGTATTTTTTGGCTTGTTCAGATTTGGCGAGAACGATGCCGCGGCGTTCGAGGGGATTGCCGCAAACTGCGACAGGCAATCCCAGGAGTTTTGGATTGATGGCGGTTTCAATACTCGCGAAGCAATTATTGATATCACAGTGTAGAATAGCACGCATGAGAATATCCGTGTAAGGGCGTCGCGTATTGCGCATGATGCGCAATAGCGAACGCCAGCCCGGCGTATCAGGCAGATAATTTGCCTGAACCTTGGTGATCAGGATGAGAAGTGATGAAATCAGCTGTTTTCTGCCTGATAGACGGGCGAAAAACAAAATATCACTACTGAATATTTATGTTATGAAAATTTAAATCTGATGGCAAGTGCAAATATTTAAAACGTGGTCTGCGTGTTATCTGCATTTTGATTTTGCTCGACATGCACAAAGTCAATCGCTATGAAGTCCGGGCAATGGCGGGCTTATTTTGCCCTTTTCAGCCCTGAGGAGACGAGATGAAACTTTGGCAGTTTGGTTTGATGGCGTTAATGCTGTGTGCATGTAGTGAGGCAATTGTCCAGGACGATTCGGACGGAACTCAGGATTCAGAACAATCCGGCAATCCGCCTGACAATCAGGTGAAGAGCTGTGAAGAAATGTCGTGTTCTCATGGCTGTTGTGATGGCAAGTGTGTGGATTTGAGTGCGGATCCTCTTCATTGCGGGCGATGTGATGTGAATTGTAATGACGCTTATTGTCTGGATGGGCGTTGTGTCACGCGTTGTGAGGGGGATACGGCCAAAATTTGCGAGGGCGTTTGTGTGGATGTCAGCAAACACACAGGGCATTGCGGCAAATGCGGTGTATCTTGCGGTCCAAATATGGTTTGCAGTGATGGCGTATGTGGATGTGCTCGCAATTTCTCAGACTGTGATGGCAATGCGGCTAACGGTTGCGAAAGTCCAGTGCCGGCCTGTATGTGTACAGATGGTGATACTTATGAATGTTATGAATATTATCGTGGAGGTACGCCAGGTGTTGGGATCTGCAAAACTGGTGTGATTGCCTGTGTGGACGGCATGCTTGGTGCGTGTGAAGGGTATGTGGGGCCTGCGCTTGAGATACCGGGCAACGGCATGGATGAAAATTGCAACGGTCTGGTGGATGAGCAGATCGATGAGGATGGCGATGGGTATTTCTATGGCGCAGGTTCGGACGGTGATTGCTGCGACAGTTATATGCATTGTTCTGTTAACGATCCCAGTATGGTGAATCCGGGGGCAACCGAAATGGTCGGTAACAGTATCGACGATGACTGCGATGGCATGATAGATGAAGATGAGACTGTCCTGTGTTCGACGAGCAGTCATAAGTTTGAGGCAGGCCGGCTGCTTGCGGAGTCTGATGCTGTCTTGCTGGCTCGGGCTATGGATATCTGCACCGATGCGACGGAAACATCGGGATCCGGTCTCATTCATGCTGAGCTTCTGCTTGCGGATGGCAGCAAATTGCCTCAGCATGGCAATAAATCAGTTTGCGGCAGCAATACATTAATCTCGCCGGCAGAGCAGGTGGCGGTGATGACGGATCTTGGGGGCATTGTGCATGCGCTCAAGGGGACGATGGCCGTTCTTTCTTCCGGTAA
>JAGBXG010000337.1 GCA_017629415.1 Pseudomonadota bacterium
AAGAGAAGCTCAGGCTGATTATCTCACCCGCGAGGTCATAAAGCCTCAAGGTCAGAGCATCATGACCTGAGCTTCTTTCGTGTTTAGCCAGACACGAAAGCCACTGTCAATCAAACAGGCTGATCCAAATCATACAAGGTTTTGTGTTCTATGATGTGTCATCGTATGCAATATGATAAATGAGTTGTTGCATCAGAGGTCAGATCTTTTGATTTCTGAGGGTATAGTTGTGTATTTTCGGATGAGACGGCATCCGCATTGAGGGTGATATTTCATCTGCCAGCGTTTGTTATCGTCACATATAAAATTTGTTATCGTCACATATAAAATTTGGGAAGTTTGAATATGTCTGAATCTGTTATTTACAAAACGGCGACTTCAAAACCTGATGTGTTGCTTAAGGATGCGTTGCAACTGGAATGGCCTGAAGCTGGAGGAATGGCAGATAAGTCTCATCCCACGGAAATGTCTGAATCTGTAGTTTATAAGACGGCGACGTCGCAGCCGGACACATTGCTTCAGGATGCGTTACAGATTGAGCTGGAGGCATCGGCGGATGATTTGGCAAGCAGTCCGAGTGTGATGACGGACAGATATGAATTTATCCGCAAGATTGGGAAGGGATCCCAAGGTCAGGTCTGGTTAGCGATTCGCAAATCTGATGGTGAGAAGGTCGCGATTAAGCAGTTTAATATTCATTCGGTGACGACATGGAAACAATATGAATTGTTTAAGCGTGAAGCGGAGGTGTTATCAAGTCTTCAACTTCCCGGTGTTGTGCCTTTTTATGAGTATGTTGAGGATTTAAAAGGCAAGCCGCCGTATGTCTGTATTGTTCAGAAATATATCGAAGGCAAAACCGTGGCAGAATATCGTCGCTGCAAGCATCGATTTGAGGCGGAAGCTGTCTATGATATTATTGTTCAAGTTTTAAAGATACTTCGATTGCTTCATGAGCACAAACCGCAGGTGATACATCGCGATATTAAGCCATCGAATCTCATGCTGACGCCGGTGAAAGATGGGCGTTTTACGGTGACTTTGCTTGATTTTGGTGCCGTTGCCAATCCTCAGGTTCAGAAGGGCGGTTCTACGGTGGCAGGTACATTCGGTTATATGCCTCCAGAGCAGCTCATGGGGCAGGCGGGGCCTGCCAGTGATATTTACGCGCTTGCATCGGTGGCCGTTGAACTGCTTTCGGGCGTATCTCCGGCAGATATTGAGGTTTGTGACTTTAAGCTTGTGATTGAACCCTATTTGCTTCATTTGCCGAATGAGGTGGTTCAGACATTGAATATGATGCTGGAACCGGCACTGGACAATCGTATTTGTGATTATAATATATTGATTGCACAGTTTACCGAACTTGCTGAGAAGAAGAAAACATCGTTTTTAAGCCGTTTGCGTCGTACTGCTGTGCCTGAATTGGCCGATGTTGAAAGTATTTGTCAGCCTGGCAACTATGAAATTTGGCAGAATATAGATGCAGATAAGGCTTTTCCGGTGATTCAGGACAAGCTTGAAATTGCTGTGCAGGAAAAGGAAAAGAGCAAGCTGCATGTGAGTAAAAATGCATATATGTTTTATAAGATGCTTGCATGCTTTATGTTGTTTATCAGTATCATGACTCCTCTTGTTTTGATTTTTATATTTTTTAATCAAATCAATGTTGAAGAATATTTGTTATCATTACCTGAAAATTGGTTTTCTGGGGGGGGGATTTGTTTTGCTGTATCTATCTCATTAGCGGTTTATTTGGATGGTATAAGGACAAAACGCAAGGCCTATTATGACAGTTTAAGCAGTTTAGTGAATGTCGTGGGTCAGGCCGGCTCCGGCGAAATGAATACATCGTCTGCTTTGCATGAGATTCATCAGCTCATGTTGCATGGTCAAAGGCTTGTGGGCAGGATTGTACATATTCAATTTGAACCGGTTTCATATCATCATATCAAAGCATTTCATTCTGGTTTGTTATCTTCGGGATCTCAGGGGAAACTTGATGATAAAATTTCTGTAGAAAGAAAATATAGAAGCAAGGTTCTTATGGGGGGAGACAATAAGACTGATGAGGACTTAAATGATAAATTACATTTATTTGGCTTGGGTGAACCCATTTTTAGTGTGTATTATACTTTTCAGGTCAAATATCTTGAGAAATTATATGATTTTACGGGCAAGCTGTTGACACATGTGCCGCCTGAAAATCATTATAAAGTGGGTGATCCGATCACATTGCTTGCGACATTAACACAAGATGGTATGAATCGTTTTTTGCTCAAGGCGATGCCTTTTCCTTATCCCTTTGACGAAGTATTAAACACGGAAGATTTGATATTCCGACAAGTCATTCCTCGTGAGATTTTTGACCTTGGGGATGCCAGCAGCAGATATGAGACGATAAAATCTAAAGTCATCGATCAGAAGATTTCTTCCGTAGATTCGCATTATAAAGATGCGGCCTTGCTTTTAAGTTTGTGGTACTCCAAGGCCGCTGATACCTTTGCAGAGTTGATTCTTGAACTGGGGCATGTGCATGTGGCTATGTTCAAGCAAAATAAATATCATGATAAGGCACTTCCCATTATTGAAACCGCGATCAAAGATTATATGATTGCATTCAATTTGGGCAAAAGCGAAAGTTTCAGAAGTTTAGGACATTGCGTCCTTAATAATGAATTGCCTCAAATTCCAGTGATGCCGATGGCAGATGTTTTGACGGCTCGCGAGACAGCACGAAATTATTTCATGACAGCTTTCAATAATGGGTGTATCGATGCTGCTTTAGATTTGGCGGATATGATGTTATTTGATTCCAATTGGAAAGGTGCTTTGATATGGTATGAAAAGGCAGCAGACATTGGAAATATTGAAGCTGCGATGAAAGCTGGCGATATGTATTTAAAATACCATGTCATTGAAGATGATCGTGAGAATGCTTTGAAAGCGATTTCTCTTTATGACATTGCCGCAAAACAAGGTCACATAGCTGCCATGACATCGATAGCTAAAGTTTATCAAAATGAGCTAAATGATATGGACAGATGTATGATTTGGCATTCAGATGCAGTTCACGCAGGAGGAAAACCTGATATATTAGAAGAAATTTTGCAGCATACATCTATTTTGGTCTTAGATCATGTCGTAGATTATAAGAATTCTTATAAATTTATTCATAAATACATTAGATTTAAGTTTTTACACGAGACGTACTCTCTTGAAAAGACGGGAGATATTCTAAAAACGAAAGGAAAATATGAGTTTAAAAGCATATTCCATGCTGCGGTCATGTATTTAATTCTTGCTCATAACCATTACAAATATGCATTAAGCTATTTAAATGTATTGGCTCGTACGTGCCTGAGCGAACATATTCTTTTGCCTAAGTTTGAGCTTCAAAACATCAATGATATTTCAATTTATAAAGCATGTAAACATGTCGTGGGCACAGAGATTTATCATATTTTTAACTCTCTATCTGAAGACAAAGACCAAGCGGCGAGAGATGTCGCGGAATTTTTATATCATCAATCCGCCAGTTTCGGTAACACGATTGCAACCGAGGGATTGACGGATTTAGGCAAGTTTTATGTTAAAAATAAAAACTATATTGTTGCAGAACGCTTATTTCACGATGCTATGCGATATGGGAATCGAGATGCAACGACTGAAATGGTTTATTTGGCGCGCGTTCATTATGTCAGCGAGCAGAGTCTTAAAACAGCGATTGCATTGTTCCAAGATAACCAACGCGATGTCGCTCCTCTTTTGCTCGATATTGGGGACATTTATCTGGAAAAATATGAAGATTACGCACAAGCAGAAGAGTTGTATTTCAAGTCCTTTGATATGGGTTTATCTGTTGTTGGGTGCCGCTTGATTGACCTCGGTACAAAATATGCCACTGAACTGAAAAATAAATCAAAAGCGCGAGAACTGTATTTAAAAGTTGCAGAACGCTGGTATCTTAAAGATGTTTTAGAAACAGTTAAAACCTCTGAAAAGAAGATTAAAACATTACAGCTTTTTGCTATGGTCATTAAAGGCAATCAAAAACGTTATGTTGAGCTTGCGGATCTCTATAAAAATGAACTCAAATACCTCGAAAAAGCATATAAGTATTATGTTTTCGTGGATGAATGGATGCGCAGTGAGGGAGCTCGAACTGACAGACAAGATTTAAAGAGTTCGTTTGATTATTCTGGTTTTAATACAATGCTCGATGGCAAGCTTTCTGAGTTGGGTGATATTTATCAAAATGAATTGAAGGATATTGAAGGTGCATTGATTCTTTATACCAAAGCATCGGATTATAAGAATTTAAGACTCATGGGGGGCAAACAGGAAGAGATGCAGAATTATGATATGGCGAAACAAGCCTATGAAGCATCTTTGAGTTTTGGTGATGATCAAGCTGATGACTTGCTGATTGCTTTGGGCAACCGTTATGTTTATGAACTCCAAATGTATGATAAAGGTGAAGATGCTTACGAAAGCGGTGCCAAGCTAGGGGATAAGAAATCTGTATGTCATTTGATTCTTTTGAGTGATTTATATCAAACTCAGCTTGATGATTTTGTGCGTGCTGAACAGATTTTAGTCAAAGCTTGGGACTATTGGAAAGTTTTGTCTTCTGATGAAGCTGCAAATCTTGATGATAGTTCACTGCGTAGAAAAATTTCGAACTTATTCGTTACGCTTGGTGAGCAATATATATTGAATGATAAGCAATATTTAGGTGAGAAATCTTATGCTTATGCCAAGACGTATGGCGCATCATCGGTGGAGCTTGAATATCTTGAGCGTTGTATCAGCAGATTAAAAGACAAGGGACTTAAATCTTAATGATGAGCTTGTTTTGAGATTTGTTGTATTTGGCATTCTCATTTATCTTTTTTGATTTGAAGTGAATGCCAAATAAAATGCGTGTTTTGAGTTGTGATGAGGCACAAAAAAACCTCCCAAGTGGGAGGTTTTTATTTTAAGCGCAAGGCTTGAATTAAATGCCGAGAGCGGAAACGATCTGCTTGGCGACGGCATCGGCAACACCTTTACCATCTTGGCAGCTTTGGGCACCGACTTTGCGGACGTTTGTTTTGATGTTGAGTGCAGCGCAATCCCATTTATCTTTGGCGCTTGCGGGCAATGTGGTGTCAGCTGCGATAATGGAGACGATTTGAGAAGCAGCAGCGGCGGGAAGTGTGCCAGCGTCAGCAGCTTTACCCTTGAGGTCATTCCAATCGCATTTGCCGCTTGTTTTGACTTCGGCTTTGGTGATGTTGAGGGCACCAGCGTTATCCTGAACGAGGACATAGCGGCAGGTGAGGGCTGTAGAAGGATCTGTGGCCGCAGTGTCGTTCAGCTGATATTTCACTTCGATCTGTTTCACGTTTTCGGAAGCAGGAGCGGCGGTAACGGCTGTTTTGGTTTCTTTGTCTTTGGAGCAGCCGAAAGCACCGAGAGCGAGCATAGCAACACTGAGGCCGATGATAACTTTTTTCATTGTCATTTTCCTTACAATATAGGGTTCAAAATCACGCATGGCTTACCAGATGTCATACGCATGTTTCACGCAGGTTCAAAGACCCACATACATACGATACTAATACCAAATCATGGGTATATTTCAAGCCCTGAATCACCAATATAATTGTTCAAATTTGTTTCAGAAATTT
This sequence comes from Pseudomonadota bacterium, assembly GCA_017629415.1. The sequence continues at coordinate 5,676 of JAGBXG010000337.1, forward strand.
ACGGAAACTGGCTTGGCAGTTGAGAATTATCGTATGATTTAAAACATTGCGCCGTTTTGCTTACATGTCGTTTTGTGGCGCTATTGGTGTGCGAGAACCCAAATTTTGGAGCTTTTTAAAGATAAAAAAAACGCGGCGTTTCACCGGGGGAAGTAAAACGCCGCTGGGGCTGCGGTAATCAAATTACCGCAGGGGGGTAATTGGTCGTTTATCATTGTATAAAAATGACGTCAATCTTTTTTTCATTCTCATGTGAAGAACTTAACTTTTTGAACCCCAATATCAAAATCATGATGCCTGCAATGACAAGCGGTATCGATATCCATTGTGATGTCGAAAGCCAAATTCCACCGCGATCATCGTCTCGGAAGATTTCGCAGATAAACCTTAAAACCCCGTAAGATATGAGCAATATCGCTAAGGCTTGACCCTCAAATTTGAGCTTTTTACGCGTCAGCCAAAGCGCAGCAAAGATGATCAGTGCGCCAAATAGCTCATAAAGCTGCGTCGGATGTACCGGCAAGGACATCCATTCCCCCAGCGTTTCATGTTGCGCTGATAACATGTCCGGCATCTGTTCTCTGTGGCGTTTGTTTGCATCCGAAAACTGCGGAAAATGGACAGCCCAGGGCACATCCGTCACCTTGCCAAAACAACAGCCCGCCAAAAAACAGCCTAAACGTCCAAAAGCTAAACCTAATGCGATGATGGGCGCGGCAATATCCGTCAGCTTGAGGAACGGCCATTTCCACCGGCGAGCCAGGAACCATGCCGTTGCAACTGCCATGATATAACCACCGTAATAGGTTAAACCGCCAGCCCAGAACATGAAAGGTCGAAAGCAGTCGCGCTCCGGCATGCAGTTGCCTTCAACACAAAGACCACCAATATTGTACCCGCGATTTTGTGCCGCCAAACATTGCGCTGAATCTGTACAGGCTGCCCCATTCGGCAAAGGTTCCGCCAAACGCGTGGGATCAAAACACATCCAAACATAATCCATCAGGAATCCATCAAACAGGATATGCGCTAAACGTGCCCCTACAATGCTGGCAATCACTAATGCAAAACAAAGATCGATAATCTTAACAGGATCAAAACCAACACGAACCGCCTCGCGGCGCATCAATAATGAACCCACAAAAAATCCAAGCATCAACATCGTAAAATACGATGGCAACGCCCAAATACCTTCACCGATTAAAACTGGATACATAAATGACTCTTTATTTTTGTGAGCTATGCCTCACAGTAGTTTCAAGTTCTTGTGGTGCGGAGCCCCACGGCGTACGTAACGTTCTTG
>JAGBXG010000338.1 GCA_017629415.1 Pseudomonadota bacterium
GCTGCCCTTTGGAAACCTGTCAAAGGGGCTGAGCCCCTTTGAAATCCCGCAATATGAGGGTTTTTCTTAAATGCAATCCCTCCAAAACACAGTGATATATGCCAAAACAGCGAAAAATAGAACTCGAAGACGATGCCGGTCTCGAGGCTTTAGAAGCTTGCCGCAAAGCCCCAAAACGCCGCAAAACCTCGTCAAAGACAAAGAAAACGGATGCCATAGATGCTTTGGAATCCAGCAAATCTGCTCCAAAACGCTGCAAAAACTCAAAAGGCAAGCCTTCAGCACGAAAATCGAGCAAAAAAGGCAGTTCGCGGAAACGCCAGACACAGCCTGTGCTTGCTGTGCGCATCATTACCGCCGCTTTGCTCATACTCATGCTGGGTACGATATATTGCCTCGAGTTTTCACGCGTGACTTCCAATGCCATGATGCCCACCCTGGCTGAAGGCGATTGGGTCGTCTCATGGGCACCGCGATGGGTCCATGTCGGCTATGAACCCGGCGATGTTGTCTGGGTTAACGCATCTGAATCCGACGCAGCTCCAAATTTCCTGCGTTTAATTGCCCAAAATGACGCAGAAATTTCATATAATAATGATACCATTCGCATCAATGGTATTTCCCCCGAACGCCGTCTGCTGACAAATGATGCCATCATACGTCCCCCCGAAGAACCTGAAATCTGGCGCGAAACCTTAACTTCAGGTGTCAGCTGGCGCATTATGTTGCCGCAACAAGGGCTTTATGGCGCAAATTCAGGACGCGTTGACCTCAAAAATAATGATATGTTCCTCATTGGCGACAATCGCATGGCATCCTATGACTCGCGGCAGCGCGGCGTCTATTCCCGCGACCAGGTTCAAGGACGCGCACTGTTCATCCTTGCATCCGCACGAGACGACGCCCTCCTCGGACATTGGATTAAGCCTCTGTAAGTTTTTCTTGGGATACCACTTAACCTACAAAAAACGTCAAGGCTATCGCAGGTTTCCAAAGAAGCCCCTTCGAACCCACAATAAGGACTGACGATTTTATAGATTTGACGGAAACTCAAGACTAACGTTTAAGACGAAATGGAACCCCACAAAAAAATTAAAGGATATCAAATATGAAAAATCTTTATCTTGTTTCGTTAGGCTGTCCCAAGACGCGTGTGGACAGTGAAGTCATGCTAGGTCTTTTGCGCAAAGAGGGCTGGTGTTTGACGGCGGATCCCGAAAAAGCGGATGCGATTTTGGTCAACACATGTGCTTTTTTACAATCGTCGATTGAGGAATCGATTGATGAGATATTGGATTGTGCGGATTACAAGTCGGGTCGTTGCCGCAAGCTCGTGGTGGCGGGTTGTTTGCCATCGCGGTTTGAAAAAGAACTGACAGAATTGAAGGCGGAACTGCCTGAAGTCGATGCGTTTTTAACGACGAATCAGCTACCGGACATTTTAAAAGTGCTAGGGCCGGCGAAATATCCCAATCCGGATGATTTTTATTTGAGCCGCGAGCTAGAGGGACATCAATCTTATGCTTATTTAAAAGTATCAGAGGGCTGTAACCGCCGATGTTCGTTCTGTGCAATTCCCATGATTCGCGGTCGTCAAGTCTCGCGTCCTTTAGACAGTCTGGTGACAGAAGCCCATCAACTGGCGGACAGTGGTGTCCGTGAACTCGTGTTAGTGGCCCAGGAATTGACGGGATATGGCACGGATATCGGGATGAAAGACGGGCTTTTGCGCCTTTTAGACCAAATTGAACCCATCGAAGGCATCGAATGGATTCGTCTGATGTACACATATCCTTGGAATTTTACAGACAACCTGATTGAGCGGCTGGGCAAGGGGAAAGTTCTGCCCTATGTTGATATTCCGCTGCAGCATGTGTCACAGCATTTATTAGATGATATGCGCCGTCATGTAACTCAGGCTGAACAGGACAAACTGTTGCGCCGGCTTCGTGAAATTCCGGGCATGGTGCTTCGTACGTCACTCATCGCAGGTTATCCTGGCGAAACAGAAGCCGATGTCGATGAACTGGAACAATGGATCCGGGAAATTCGTTTTGATCGATTGGGTGTATTTGCTTATTCGCCGGAACCGGGCACCCCTGCAGGCGATCGCGAAGACCAAGTCCCTGAAGAAGAACGTGAAGCACGCCGTGATCGTTTAATGGAAGCACAGCAAGAAATTCATGCTGAAAAAATGAACGAAATGGTAGGCCAGACGTTGAATGTTTTAGTCGACGGTATCAGTCCGGAACATGAGCTGATTACGGAAGGCCGTTATTATGGTCAAGCACCTGAAGTCGATGGCAAAGTCTATCTTTCGTATGAGTATTGTGACCGCGATGTAGCCGATACAGGGGAATTCGTTGAAGTCGAAATCGTGGAAGCTTCGGAATATGACCTGGTAGGACGCGTGTTAGATGCATAAAATTAAATGTATGGATACGAATGGGAACATTGAAGTCAAGGGTGAATACTTGCGAAAGGTATAAAAAGAGAGTAAAAAATATACTGTATGGTTTTGTCCACACTGTCCTATTGGATACACGTCAAGCAAAACGTATTGAATACACGCCAAGCAAAACGTGTGAGGACAAATGAACATGGATTGAATATGCCTCATCTTCGAGGCCATAACATTTAGGATGTATTGTATTATGGGTAAGAAACTGCGCTTTATGATGATCGCTGCCGCAATGGCACTGTTTTCAACATCTGCCTTTGCAGAAGAAGCCGCAAGCGATAATGCTGACAATAAAACAGAAGAACGCGTCAGCGCAAACGGCAGCTATCAATTTAAACTCTCCTGGGGTGTTGGTCTCCAGTACGGTCTGACCTTTACAGATATGGCAAACTGGAATGATTATCTTCTCATTCCCAGCAAGCAGAATTACTTTGATGCCAATTTCGTCGCAGAACATGAACTCTACGTCGAAGTCACCCCCGTTGAAGGCTTCCGCTTGAGCGCATTCGGCGGTTTCCAGTCCCTCTACATCTCCGATACCGGCTTCAACTATGGTTATGCCGGTCTTGAACCCGCTTTCAGCGTTCGCCGTTCATTCTATGAATTCGCAGTCGGTCTCGGTATCGCCTACGGTAAATCATGGCTCGACAGCAGCATCAACAGCCTCGACGGCCACGGCATTTTGGTCCGTCCCTTCATCGAAGCACGTTTCTATCCATGCGATATCTTCGCCATCTATCTGCGCGTAGCCTTCAGCTATTTCAAAGATTTCGGTACCGAAGCCTCCGATTACTCGCTGACTCGCGACGTGAACAACGAAATCAATACCGATAAATTGAGCTACGCCGGCCCCAATATCGCCCTCGGTGTCCGCTTCGGTAATTATGAAAGCCCCGTTGTCGTCATTCCTGACACCGACGGTGACGGCGTCCTCGATGATATCGATGACTGCGTTGAAATCGCCGGCACAAAAGAATTCCATGGCTGCACCAATCCCGATTCCGACGGCGACGGCATGTGCGATCCTTGGGTCAGCGAAAATGGCCTCGACAGCACATTTGAATCCACCTGCAAAGGCGCCGATAAATGCGCCAATGAAGCCGAAGATAAAGATGGCTTCCAAGATGACGACGGCTGCGTCGATGCCGATAACGATGCTGACGGCCTCTGCGATAGCTGGGTCAGCGAAAAAGGTCTCGCCGATCAGTATGCCAGCGTCTGCAAGAGCACCGATAAATGCAACGATGAAGCCGAAGACCTCGACGGATACGTCGATGAAGACGGCTGCGCCGATCCCGATAACGATGGCGACGGTCTCTGCGATCCTTGGGTCAGCGAAAAAGGGCTCGCTGAAAAATATACCGCTACATGCAAAGACATTGACCTCTGCCCGGATCAGAACGCCGGCGCCGAATTCAAAGGCTGCCTCAACCCCGATCCCGATGGCGACGGCTACTGCGATCCCTGGGTCTATGACCAGAAACTTCAGACACAATTCCCGCAGTGCAAAGGCAAAGATATGTGCCTGAACGAAAAAGGCGATGACGACCGTGGATGCATCACACGCCGCGTCGTCGTGACCGAAGACAAAATTAAGATCAATGATAAGATCTTCTTCGCGCTCAATAAAGCTACCATCAAGAAAGAATCTGACAGCTTGCTCGAAGAAATCGCCACCGTCCTTAAAGAAAATCCCCGCATCAAAAAGGTCGAAATCCAAGGCCACACAGACCTCAGCGGTAACGCTAAGAAAAATCAAAAACTCTCTGAAGATCGCGCCAAGAGCGTTTACACACGTCTCGTCAAACTCGGCGTCGCAAAAGATCGCTTGACCTACAAAGGTTACGGCATGAGCCAGCCTATCATCCCGCTTCCTGCCGGCCAAAAGAAAGAAAGCGAAGAAGCTGCTTCCACCAACCGCCGCGTTGACTTCGTCATCCTCGAACAAGATGAAGTTAAAAAAGTCGTGACCGTCGGCTCAGCTCCCGCCGCAGCTGCTGCTCCCGCCGCAGAAGCTAAACCTGCAACCATTTCCCGTACCGAAGCTAAAGCTATCGGCGATGCCAAGAAAGCTGAAGCCGATGCAAAAGCCGCTGAAGCCGCAAAAGCTAAAGCTGAAGCCGATGCAAAAGCCGCTGCCGATGCCGCAAAAAAAGCAGAAGCCGACGCAAAAGCTAAAGCTGAAGCCGAAGCCAAAAAATTAGCTGATGCCGCAAAAAAAGCAGAAGCCGATGCAAAAGCTAAAGCTGAAGCCGAAGCCAAGAAAGCCGCTGACGCCGCAAAGAAAGCTGAAGCCGATGCAAAAGCTAAAGCTGAAGCCGAAGCCAAAAAATTAGCTGATGCCGCAAAGAAAGCCGAAGCCGACGCAAAAGCTAAAGCTGAAGCCGAAGCCAAAAAATTAGCTGATGCCGCAAAGAAAGCTGAAGCCGACGCAAAAGCTAAAGCTGAAGCCGAAGCCAAGAAAGCCGCTGATGCCGCAAAAAAAGCAGAAGCCGACGCAAAAGCTAAAGCTGAAGCCGAAGCCAAGAAAGCTGCCGATGCCGCAAA
>JAGBXG010000339.1 GCA_017629415.1 Pseudomonadota bacterium
AAATGTATGAGAAAAGTTAACGGAAAATATGAAAAATCCAACGTCATTATTTAAGAATTCAGGTATCCAGGCAAGAAATATCTCATGATAAGGCCGCTGTTTCATCTTGGGGATGATTGAACCCAAAAATGCTTGAGGATAATGTAAAAAAATCTCCATCCCTTGAATACTTTGAATCCAACAAACAAAGACTTTTAAAAGAGCGGCTAAATAAAATGAGAATGATTATTGTTATTATTCCTAAAATTGTTTAAACAGAAATGACCGATTAACTTACGGATATGAAGTTTGTCGGCAGAGATGCAACGATATAAATTGTTGCTGGTGAATGGATTGAAAAAATTCAGAAATGGAGTGAATATGAAAATAGTCCAAATGATAATGATAGCAGTATTGGGAATTTCTTTTTGGATGAGTGCTTGTTCGGAACAGATTGTGCATGAACCGATTTATCGTGCATATTGTACGGTAGAGCAGTGCACGGAGCAAAACGAGCATGATCATGCCGATGACATTCGTGAATGTATTTCCGATATGAACGAAACGGGGCGAAAAATATCTCGCTGTGAAGCCCTGTACGTAGATGTATTAAATTGTTATTCTCAAATCACATGCTCTGAAAGCATCGCTTTTGAGTCAGCAGAAGAGGTTTGTGACGAGCGTTTTGAGAACGACGCATCTGGATATATCGCTTGTGTCGGAAATTCTGATGTGATGAAGCAATTGGATCTCAAATGTTCGGGGATAGCTTCATCTTTTTGGGCATGCATTGGTGAATATTATACGCATCAGGCGGATGAGATTTTTTAGTAAAAAAATAGAGCAGGGTAAAATGGGACTCAGAACCCCAGTGTGCGCAATGTTACAAAAGACTGGGTTTTCATTTTCTCAAAAACAATCATGATAAGTGTATGACAAACTTGCGATGATATGGCATTCCTTGTGGGTTCAAAGGAAACTCAGCTCTTTGTCGGGGGAACCCACAAGAACTTTGCCTGCATTGCCTTAGAAAGGGGCATCAAACAAAGAACCTTGTAAGGTCGTTTGTTGCGGTTCAATCCCCAGATGTTCATACGCCAAACGCGTGGCAATGCGTCCGCGCGGGGTGCGCTGAATAAATCCTTGCTGTAAAAGGTACGGCTCATAAACATCTTCAATTGTGCCGCGATGTTCGCCGGTCGCCGCGGCCAATGTTTCCAGTCCCACCGGACCGCCGCCGAATTTCTCAATAATGGTGCGCAAAAGCCGATGATCCATTCGATCAAAGCCAAGGCTGTCAATTCCCAGCAGTTTTAAACTTTCATCGGCCAGCTGTTGCGTAATCGAAGGCATGCCATAAACATTGGCAAAATCTCGCAGGCGCGCCAGCAGGCGGTTCGCAATACGTGGTGTGCCTCGGCTGCGCCGTCCCACTTCAATCACGGCATTCTCGTCAATTGCAATATTGAGCAGCCGTGCCGAACGACGCACAATCTGCGCCAAATCATCAGAAGTATAATAATCCAGACGCGACACATGCCCAAAACGGTCGCGCAAAGGATTGGTCAGCAAGTCGGGACGCGTGGTGGCGCCAATCAGCGTAAACTTCGGCAAATCCAGCTTAATGGAACGCGCATGCGGACCTTCGCCAATCATGACATCAAAACAAAAATCCTCCATCGCAGGATAAAGATTTTCCTCAATCACGGGCGACATGCGATGAATTTCGTCGATAAACAGCACATCATGAGGTTCCAGCGAAGTCAGCAACCCCGCCAAATCGCCTTTTTTTTCAATCGCCGGCCCCGACGTCGACTTGATATTGACGCCGAGTTCATTCGCACAAATCTGCGCCAGCGTAGTCTTGCCCAACCCAGGCGGTCCTGACAGCAGTAAATGACACAGCGGCTCCCCGCGCATCTTGGCGGCCTTCACAAATACCTGAATGTTGTTGACCTCAGCTTTCTGACCCACATATTCATCAAACCGCAGCGGCCTCAGCGTGTCGCATAGACTGCGCTCTGACACGTTTGTCACCTCGGGATTCAAGGTCTGATTTTCGCGATCGCGAGGCACAAAATTCGAACCATCTTCAAGTTCAAACTTCGGTTTACGCCGTCTTGGCGGATGTTTTTCGTCCTGATCAAATGCCATAATCTTTAGATGTGCTGTAAAAAAATCGATACCGAACGCCATCAGATGTCCGGAAAAGATAAATGGGTATAGGGGGCAGGGCTATGCCGGCCCTTTCAGGACCGGCATACGCCTGGCGCTTCGGCTATGCCGGCCCTTTCAGGACCGGCATACGCCCGCTTCGCGCGTCTATTTTGCAGTGCAAAATACGCCGCGCTATTTTTGGTTGATAGCTTTCAATGCCCAGCGGATTTCTCCCTGAACATCTAAATCTTCCCCTGATTCGTCAAGTTTGGCCAAAACACGATCGATATCCTGTTCCGAAAATCCAAAATTCTTCAGAGCTGAACGTGTATCTGCATGAAGTTTTCGCGCAACAGGCATCGCTTGAGATGCTGTGGGCAAAGTATCCGCAAAATGACGGCTTTTCAGCCATTTCTCAAGGTCCAGAATAATCTGACTGGCTGTTTTGGCTCCAATGCCGGGCACTTTTTTAAGCGTCGCAACATCGGCAGTCAAAACAGCCACCTGAAGCTGCGCAGGCGTCAATGTATTTAAAATAGCCAGTGCCGAACGGCTGCCCACGCCTTTGGCACTGATCAGCTGAATAAACAATGCACGCTCATCACGGCTCTTGAATCCATAAAGCTCAAACGCATCCTCGCGGACCTGCGTATAAACATGAAGCTCAATGTCCATGCCTTCTTCAAGTTCTGACATGTCATTCGCCGACATCAAAAGACGATAACCCACGCCGCTTTGACCGGCTTCAACAATGACTTCATTGTCATCAATGAGAAGAACTTTGCCTTTGAGATATGCAATCATGCGCGAATTTCCAAAATATGACGATTAATCCTGATGAATGGGCGCGTAATCAACTTGACGAAGTGCCTCATAAAGTCCGACAGACGTCGAAACCGCTAAATTCAAACTCCGGATATTGTCTTTACGTATCGGCAAGGTGACACAACGATCCTCAAACTGTTCGCGAATTTCGGCACAAAGTCCGCGTGTTTCAGGTCCAAAGATCAGGGCATCTCCTAAACGATACTGTACTTCTGTAAATGTTTTCGGTGTTTTCGTCGTAAAAAAGTGCATCTTTTCACGCGGAAACAATGCCACTATTTCATCAAAAGATTCATGAACTGTCAAGTGAACATTAGGCCAATAGTCTAAACCTGCACGTTTGAGTTTGGTATCATCCAATTCAAAAGCCATGGGTTTAACGAGATGCAAGTGTGTCGATGTGCCAGCACACAGGCGAGCAATCGTTCCCGTGTTGGGCGGAATCTCGGGTTCAACAAGAACAATGTGAAAATGTTTGTCAGCGGCTGTGCCGCACTCAGGACTTGGAGGAAATGTTGGAATCATAAGTCATGTACTCAATCATAAAGTTATTTTTTTGTTCGCCCTTTGGCGCCCTTTCTTTGTCAGCTGCGTCATTGCAGTCGGTTACGTGCGCTGGCACGCTCCTCCTTTCACTCCTTGCTTCCGCGGAATTGCATTCAATTGCATCCAACTGGCGGCAAAAAAACGTCAGCAAGTACGATTCGTCAAGTTCATACCAAGCGGAATGGGATACAGGGTTCCCATTTCGCCCGAAAAACGTCAGTAACCAGTCACCGTCTAACCTACAAAAAACGCCCAATATTATGGGTTCCAAGGGGCTAAGCCCCTTGGCAGGATTCCAAAGGGCAGCGCCCTTTGGTGGGGTCCGGGGCAAAGCCCCGGCGTGGTGTGGGGCATAACCCCATAAAAAGTCTTTATCCCATTTTTTGTGCAAATTCGCGGATAAAATGCGCAAGTTTTTCGCAGCCTTCAATGGGAAATGCATTAAACACTGAGGCGCGGAGGCCGCCGGTTTCTCTGTGTCCGCGAAGTCCAATCATTTGTTGATTTTCTGCTTCACGGACAAAAATTTCGTCAAGTTCAGCATTGGGGGAACGGAAGGAAATATTCATCATTGAACGGCAATTGGGTTCACCGACATGTTTGAAAAATCCTCCAGTATTATCGATAGCCGTGCGAATCATGTCAGCTTTCTGACGATTGTGCGTCGCCATGCCTTCCAGACCGCCGTGTTCATCGATCCATTCCAGCATGAGGCTCATCATATAAAGTGCAAACGTTGGCGGTGTGTTTAACATCGAACGGTTTTGCACCAGACGGCGATAATCGAACATCGAAGGCCGTGCCTCTGGCTGATGGCTTTCCAAAAACTCGTGATTGACAATCACAATGCAGCATCCGGCAATGCCCAAATTTTTCTGTGCTGAGGCAAAAATCAGGCTGTGAGCATCGATATCGATAGGTTTTGAAAAAATATTGCTGCTCATATCTGCGATAAGCGGTGCTTCAGTTTTAGGCGCCTTTTGCCATTCAGTGCCTAAAAAACTGTTATTGGCACAATAATAGACATATCTCGGATTATCGCTGTATGAGATCTCATCATCACTTGGAATATGCTCAAAATGCTTTTCCGCGCCGTCATAGGCATAGTGAATGTCGGTGTAATACATGGCATCGCGCATCGCATTGCGCGTCCAAAACCCCGTATGAATGCAATCAATATGATCTCCAGGCCGTGTAAATGTCGCTGGAATTTGACAAAACTGGAGGGTTGCGCCGCCTTGTAAAAATAGTACATCATAATGGGATGGAATTTGCCCAATACGCCGAAAATCTGCCTCAAGTTTTGTCATCAGTTCATCAAAAAACGCCGATCGATGACTGATTTCTAAAATACCGGCTCCCATGCCGATATCCATCAGGCTTTCTTGAGCTTTTTGTAATACAGATTCGGGGAGTGTGGCCGGACCGGCTGTAAAATTATAGATGCGCATAGTCAAATGAATCCAACAAAGGTTCCAAGGGGCTCAGCCTCTTGGCGTGGTTTGGGGGCAGCTCCCTAAGAACTTTACATACGCTTTGATGTTTGCCCGATATGATTCAGACCTTCTTTAATAATCGGCATGCCGGGCAGAGGGTATCATCATGTCCCTTGGCTTTGCAGTAATTTCGGCCAAACAGAATGATTTGGAGATGTCGTTTTGTCCATTCAGTTTCGGGGAACATGGCGCACAAATCGCGTTCTACAGCATCAGGTGTTTTGCCTTTTGACCACCCCCAGCGATTGGCCAGCCGATGGATATGTGTGTCTACCGGAAATGCAGGAATATCAAAGACATGAGACAGAATAACATTGGCTGTTTTACGTCCCACGCCGGGCAAAGCCTCGAGTTCATGACGATTGTGGGGAACCTGGCCATCGTATTTTTGAACCAAAATTTCGGACAGTTCAAGAATAGCCTGAGATTTACGTGTATAAAGTCCACACGGTTTAATGATTTCCTCGATCTTTTCTCGCCCGAGGGCAGCGATTATATCTGGAGTCGTGCCGTAAGCCCATAAAGATGGTGTCACTTCATTGACGCGTTTATCGGTACATTGTGCGGAAAGTACGACAGCGACGAGTAGGGTATAGGCATTTGTAAAATCTAGCGGAATCGGCGGATTGGGATAAAGTTCGTCGAGGATCGCGATAATTTTTTGTGCGCTCATGAGGGATATATTGGTGTTCAGTGGATACAAAAAAAGCGGTAAGATTTTGAAATCCTACCGCTTTAATGGGCCTGGGAAGACTCGAACTTCCGACCTCACGCTTATCAGGCGTGCGCTCTAACCTGCTGAGCTACAAGCCCATGAGAAAACCAAGAGAGTTAAACATTAGTGCGTATGACCACGAATTGTTTCTGTTTAACACAGAAATCATCATCCGTTAAAGGAGGTGATCCATCCCCACGTTCCCGTAGGGATACCTTGTTACGACTTC
>JAGBXG010000340.1 GCA_017629415.1 Pseudomonadota bacterium
CATTTGTCCGCATTTATTCGGGTGTTTTGAAAGAAGGCGACACGGTGCTGAATGCGACGCACAACCAGTCTTTCAAGATTAAGCATATTTTCCGTCTTTATGCGAACCGTGTGGAGCGTGTGGAATCGGCGGGCGCGGGTGCGCTTGTGGCCATGGTGAAGGTCAAGGGAATGACGACGGGGGATACGCTTTGTGCGCCTTCAAAGCAGATTTTGCTCGAGAAAATTGAAGCGAATAATCCTGTCATGTCGATATCGATTGAACCTGAGTCGATTAAGGATAAAGACCGCCTGGTGGAAGCATTAAATTCAATTCACGAAGAAGATCCTACAATTATCTTCGAAGAGGATGCAGGTACGGGCGATTTGATTCTACGCGGTATGGGTGAGCTGCATTTGGAAGTCGCATGTGAACGTTTAAAACGCGAGTTTAATGTGCTGGTTCGCAAGGGTAATCCGAATGTCGTATGTAAGGAGGCATTGAATGGGGCTTGTACGGAGACGGCGGTATTTGAACGCGAGCACGAGGATACGGTGCTGTTTGGCCGCGTGACGGTGGAAGTGGAGCCTTTGGAGCGTGATGCCGGTTTGAAATGTACGGCAGCACTTCCCGAAGGTCATCCTTTTGTGCGTCCTGAGACGTTGGATGCGATTGTGGGTGCGGCTCGCGATGCCATGCTTTATGGGCCTGAAGGATTTGAGATGGTCGATGTGGCGGTACGCATCACGGGGATTGCGCAGGATGCCAAGGGTCTGATTAACTTGCCGGGTAGCCGTATTGCAGCCGGTGAAGCGGTTCGCAATGCTTATAAGTCAGCAGGCACGCGTGTTCAGGAGCCTTTGATGGCAGTAGACATTATCGCTGCGGATGAAAATATTGGCGATTTGCTGACAGATTTGACGATGCGCAAGGGTGTGGTGGAAAGTCTCGACAATGATCCGCTTCGCAGTGTGATTCATGCAGTGGTGCCGCTTCGTCATATGTTTGGGTATTCGATGAAACTGCGCACGATTACGCATGGTCGTGGGAATTTCTCGATGCATTTCCTGCGGTTTGATTCGCTTTAGTACGTCTTATTTTATTTTTATTGTTTTATTGGGGCTCCGCCCCGACCCCCGCCAAGGGGCTGAGCCCCTTGGAACCCACAACAGATTTGCCCCGCCAAGGGGCTGAGCTCCTTGGAACCCACAACAGATTTGACGTTTTCGTAGGTTATCCGGGTACTGATTGCTGACGTTTTCGTAAGCGATTTGTGACTTTGCGTACGCCGTGGGGAATGGGCGTAAAAAAAACCGGACAATGGGTCCGGTTTTTTTTATGGTGTTAAACTTTTTGGAGGAGAATGAAGTTTACCAAATGAGATCGTAACGTGCGCCGAAGACGATGTTAAATCCGCCTGAGTAAATGGCATTTTCGTCGAGTCTTCTGCCTTTGATGTCAGAGGCGTTAAGTAATGAATTATTTGCGGCGGTCATACGGCTGCCATCGAAGTAGCCTTGAAGACCGACCAAGATATCGAGATTAATGGAAGTAATTTTATAGAAGAAAGCGGCCATGATTCCGATTTCAAAAGTTTGGAGATCCCATTCTAGAATTGTGCCTGCGCCGAGGCCATAGGCATTAGCAACTGTAGTATCTCTGTAATCGTAATTGATATTCACGGAGCCGAAACCATAGTTCATCCAGAGCCCTAAATCGATGAGTTCTTTGAGTTCATAACGGAATGTCAATCCGAATGATGGATGTTGGACGGTGATTTCACGTTTGTTTGTTTGGAGTGCGTATGTCAATTGTGAGTTAGCCATACGTTGATCGAGCATTGTCCAGTTGAAATTGATACCGACACCAACGCCCATATCGAATCGGAAGATTGCGGAAAGCTGGAGACCGCCGGAGACATCAAAGAGCGGATCACCGAGTGATTCTTTATCGAGTGAGTTATTTCCGCCGCCGAGTTTTCCGAGGAGTTCAAATTGTACTTCTTCGGCTTGGGCGGTTTGAGGTGTGGTCATGCTGGCAAAAGAAAAGAACAAGACAAACGCGAGAAGTGTCAGAAAATATTTTTTCACAATGAATCTCCTATGTGCGGCAAAATATAAAAAATTTGCACCAAAACGTTTAATCGGTTTCCATAATATCATGTTGGTGTTTAGTTTTATAA
>JAGBXG010000341.1 GCA_017629415.1 Pseudomonadota bacterium
CCCGTTATTCTCCATTTAAAGCCGTCTCGTTTGAGACGGCTTTTTTTTAAAATATGTTTGAATCTTGATGGATTCCTTCATATTTGTTTCTTCCCGGGCTTGTAGCTCAGCAGGTTAGAGCGCACGCCTGATAAGCGTGAGGTCGGAAGTTCGAGTCTTCCCAGGCCCATTTCTCGGGGAATTAGCTCAGTTGGGAGAGCGCCTGCTTTGCACGCAGGAGGTCATCGGTTCGAACCCGTTATTCTCCATTTAAAGCCGTCTCGTTTGAGACGGCTTTTTTTTATCCATATCATCCGAAAGATGAATGGTAACAGAATTGGGGGAATAGAAAGTGGGGAGGGGATGCATTAATATTCGAGCGGAATTTGTATTTCCGTCAGATATTTATCTGGCGTGGGTTTGTTCCATGGGCCATGTATGAGGTGAAATCTCGGCAGATCGATGGGGGTTAGATGTTGGGTTTCGAGATATGCTAGGATTTTTGTCATTGTGGTTGGAATATTAGGGTATGGTCCGATGTGTTGATAACAGAGTGCATGGTTCATGGCAGGCGCATTGTGAAATTTGAGGATAGGAGTATTTGTGTGCATTTCGCCGATAGCTTCACAATATTCAATATCTAGAATTTGGGGGGAGGCGCTGATGTTGTGCCAGATGAAATAACTGTATTGTGGTTCCGGACATGTACATTGAAGACGCAGCATTTCAGGGCAGATAATGTTGCAGCACAAGTGATTGAGATCGTCAAAGGACTGCAATGATTTGCGGCAACTGGCGATGATTGTGGCAGGAATAGGCTTTATTGTGAATTGAGAGGTGTCACTGTCGTTGATTTGTATTGATCTGAGGGCTTCGAGTTGGTGTAGCTGATACTCTAGTTTTTCGATTTCAAGTTTGCAGGCTTTATATTTCTTTTCGATGAGTTTGAGTTCGGGGGTGTCATTCCCTTGTTTAAGACTGTGCGCGATTTCGTCCAAAGACATACCTAAGGATTTCATGTGCAGAATATTGCAAAGCCGCACAGTTTGAGAGAGGTGGTAAAACCTGTGTCCAGTCCATGGATCGATTTCGTGTGGAATAAGCAGGCCTTTTTTTTCATAATGATGGAGGGTTTTTACTGAGACGTGGCACAGCTTTGCAAAGTCTCCAATTTTGAGTTTATTGTTCATACGCTTTTGTGTTTTAGAAATATGAAATGAAGCTCTCTTGTGGGAGAGCGTTGAAAGTAAGTTGGTGTATCGCATCTCCTGTAAGGGCAGAAACAAGTAAAAAAAGAGAAATACATGAAATGAATTTCAAAATCTTGAATTGTGATGATGTTTCGCGCTATGCTTAATTTTAGAGCCTTGTTGTATGGGCATGTATTTATATTGAATTGGAGTGTGAGTATGAAAAAGTTGTTTTGTATATTGGTTTGTTTGGGATGTTTGAGCGCAATGCTGGGATGTTCTGATGAAGGATTGAGGTGTGATGAGGAGAATTACACGAGAACTTGTTATGATGAAGGGACAGTTCTTTTGTGTTCTAATGGTGAAGAGGTACGTTGGAAATGTTCCGATGGTTTTTCGTGTAAACAAGATAATGAGAATGCGGACTGTTTAGAAGAGTAGTGTTTTCATTAAAATATTAGCGAAGCGTATGCCGGAACGGCATAGCGAAGCGGGCCCGGTGTATGGAGGCGTAGCCGAAATAGCCGGGCCTATTCTTTTTTAATTAAATCGATAATTTTTTATCACTTTTGTGAAGTTGTATCATTTTGTGATAGACATTGCATGGGATAGACTGACGTAGGTTTTGAGGGTTCACGACTTATGTTGTGGGATGGTTTTTTGACTGCTAAAGGGAAAGCGCAATGAAACGTTATTGGTTGATATTTTTGGCTTGTAGTTTGATGGCGGGATGTACATCCGGTGAGACGGATGTCTGCAGTCAGGAGACATATATTCCGGTGTGTTTTGACGAGACGCATACCAGTATGTGTTATCATGGTTCAGTGATTGCAGCGGCTTGTTCAGCTGGTATGACATGTCAGAATGGGATTTGTGGCAATGCTGTAGGTTCGTGTATATCCGGGCAGGCAGCGAGATGTGAAGGCAATGTGTCTGTCACATGCGTGAATGGTGTGGAGCAGCGTGAAAGTTGTCGTTTAGGGTGTGCGGATGGTGTTTGTGCAGTTGAGTCTGAGCCGGTTTGTGTACCTGGTTGTTTAGATGATGCGACGCTTGTGACGTGTGAAGGCGGTGTTGAAGGTCGTGTGCCGTGTGCCAATGGATGTGTAGATGGTGCATGTTTGGTGGCAGAGCGTTGCGTTCCGCGTTGTGATGGGGATTTAACTTTAATTTATTGTGATAATGGTACTGAGCAGACGAAGATTTGTGAAAAGGGATGTAGGGATGCGGCATGTGTGGAGGAAGCGGTTTGTGGTAATGGCCGTTTAGAGGCGGGTGAACTTTGTGATGGTCAAAATTTAGGCAGTTTTACTTGTCACGATGCTGAAGGTACGGATTCTCGGGCGCAATATTCGGGTATGCCGGAATGCAATGCGAGCTGCAATGGGGTGACATTAGGTACTTGTGAAATGACACAATGCGGCAATGGTCGTGTTCAGCCGGAGCATGATGAACTTTGTGATTATGATATGGCAGGAAATTCGGTATTTTTAGCGGGATCGACACCGACATGTGACGTTTTGAATACACCGGGGATGAACTATACTTGGTTGTCTGGTACGCCATCTTGCAGCAAGGATTGTAAGGGTTATGGTTATGGGACATGTGTGATGGAACCGCAGCCATTATTTGGGATTAACACATGTCATTTTCAGTCGCTTGAAAAGAACGAGGCTACGAAATCTGTGATTGGCCTGGCCCGTATCAAGCCTCGCGAGGATGCCACGGCAGATTTATTGAAAGGTCGTTTGGCATGTGGTTCATTAGAAAAACCGACGTATGAATGGAAACAATATGAAGCACGTTTTACGGAATGTGCGGATTGTGCGGCTGGTGAATATGAAATGGTTGCAGATTTTTCGTATGAATTTGTGAGTGCCGGCATAC
>JAGBXG010000342.1 GCA_017629415.1 Pseudomonadota bacterium
CATTTTTTAGAATGCGACAGCCCTGGGGGAGCGGGTCCCCATTTTTCCAAAAAACGAGTGTTATCAGTACGCGGCTCATTCATAAAAACGTCAAATCCATTGTAGGTTCCAAGGGGCTCAGCCCCTTGGCGGGGTTTGGGGCGGAGCCCCAAAAGAACTTTGCGTACACCGTGCCCCTTTGGTAGGGTCCGGGGCAAAGCCCCGGCGGGGTTTGGGGCGGAGCCCCAAAAGAACTTTAGAAAAAATCAGCCATTTGACATTGTTTTGATACGCAGATCGGGCTGAATGAAGAGGACTTTGCTGTCTGCGGGTACTGAACGTGTCAGCCAAACGTTGGATCCAATCACAGAGCGTGCCCCGACAATCGTATTGCCACCCAAAATAGTGGCATTGGCATAAATTGTGACACCGTCTTCAATCGTAGGATGACGCTTAACCGCTGCTTCTTCGGCATCGGGATCGGGAATACTCAATGCACCTAAAGTGACCCCTTGATAAATTTTCACATCGTTGCCGATGACCGTCGTTTCGCCAATGACTACGCCTGTGCCGTGATCAATAAAAAGCCCATGACCAATCTGTGCGCCCGGATGAATATCGATCCCCGTACGATTATGAACATATTCACTCATCATACGCGGCAAAATAGGAATATGCTGTGTATATAAAATATGAGCCAAACGATGAAGTGCCAATGCTCTCAGCCCCGGATAAGCCAAAATGATTTCCGCATAACTTTTGGCTGCCGGATCGCCACGATACGCGGCTTGCAAATCGAGTTTCAAAATATCTCGCACGTGCGGCAACTGCATAAAGAAATCATTTACAAGCTGTTCCGCGTGTTTTTCAATGGGTAACGACGAGTCAGGAGCCTGCAAACGACACGAGCCGTCTATGGAACAATGCGACGCATAATGCAAACAATCCGTGACGAGCTCGGTCATGGATGTAAAAACTTCTGTCACACGATTTCCAATAATATAGGGCAAGCCTTTTTTAATCTGAATACATTCCATCAAGCCAGGATAAAGCAAAGTTTCGAGTTTTTGCGTCAAATCTGTCACACATTTGCGCGACGGCAGCGGCCAGTCTTGCAGATTGGTAAGTTCCGGGTTGGACTCATAGGATTCGAGCAAATTATGAATAATATTCTGGATCATATTGGTTCTCCTGTATTTTATCTAAACTTTGTTTTATAAAAACTTATATCTCGCCGTTTACAGCCTTCTTTTTTCTCCCCAAAATGTTCAGTTTTTTTGAAGATGTCTATGAAAAAGCCCTTTTTGAGGTTTGGATTGTAAAGGGGGCAGTCGCCCCCTACGGCGCTTTTTGCGCGGCGTATGGAGGCCTTCAGGCCGACATAGTCCGCGCAACGCAAGGCGTATGGCGGCACTTTAGGGCCGGCATAGCCGCGCGCAAATACGCGCCTACCCCCACTGCGGGGCTTGCCGCCCCGCAACGCCCTGCTGCTCTCCCGTAAAAAAGTTCTGCACTCAAAAGCTTAAAGCAAACCCCAAATTAAGGTTCTTTGGTTTTTTCAATGACGAGATGAACACGTTTGATGCCCAATTCCTTCAAAATATCGAGGGCATGGATGACTTGTCCGTGTTTTGCGCGGTGATCGGCTTTCACATTGACGAGCATATCCGGTGTTTTCAGGAGTTTTTCGGACAAATACAGTTTTAAATCTTCCTGAGTTTTTGGAGTAGGTGCATCCGATTGATACAGAGTGCCTTTTTCATCGATGAGCAAGGTCAAGGCTTCGACAGGTTTTTGTTCCGGTGTCGTTGAAGATTGAGCCAATTCAATATCGATAATCGCCTCTTCGACTTCTGTTTTATCTTCGCTAAAAGTCATGGTCAGCAGCAAAAACACGAGCAGCAAAAACACGACATCGATGAGAGGGGTGATATCGAGTGTGGGCGAATATTTGGATTTATTTCTTGTCAGCTGCATGAGACTGTTGGGGGGCAGGGGCCAAAAGATCGACAAGTGAAGTGGTGGCAGCTTCAATATCGAGCCAAAGGGTATCAAGTTTGGCGTTCAGCATACGGTGCATCATAAAAGCAGGGATGGCAACGCACAAACCGGCGGCTGTAGTAAGCAAGGCTTCCCAAATACCGCCTGCCAGCATGCCCGGGTTGGCTTGAGCACCGGCGGCATATTCATCTGCAAGACTGCTAAATACGGCAATCATACCGGTAACGGTGCCTAAAAGTCCAAGCAATGGCGAAATACTGGCAATCGATCCCAGTGCAGGAATAAACCGCTCAAGTTTGGCGGCTTGTCGTCTCCCCGCGTCTGAGATGATTTCTTGGATGCCCTCTCGGGTCAATGATTTGTGCTGGAGAGCTGCCTTGGCCAGTTCTGCAAGCGGCCCTGGATGACTGTCACACAAAGTCATTGCGCGTTCGATTTGATTTTCAGTCACTGCTTCGAGCAGAGATGTTTTTAAAGCTTCTGTCTGTTTTTGGGCTTGTCTGAGGGCTATCAGACGTTCGACAAAAAATACTATCGCAGCAATAGAACACAAAATGATGAAAATCATCACGATGCCGCCTTTGGCGATAAAATCGAACGCTTGGGTCAGGATTTCGGGCATGATATATCCGAGGATGAAAAATACAAAGGTTTGAGAAATTCAAAATTTGCAGGATTGCTGGCTAAAAATGTCTTCCATTCAGTTTCTGAAATCTGTTTTTCTTGCAGCTGTTTTTGGAGATTTTGGCGAATTTTATTTTTTCGTATTTTAAGCCAGGCTTTCCCGAGCAGCATTGCCAGCAACAGCATGCCGATCGTTTGTAAGATGGCAAAGGCGGTCAATCCGAGAAAGAAGAAGATGATGCCACCGGATGCCAGGGCAAAAATGGCGGCTTCAGCTGTTGTCGCGAGATAAAGTTTCGCGATTTCGTTATCGAATTGTTGCGCTATTTGTTCCATCTCGGGCTCGCGATTTGAACATCCAGGCGTGTAACACCAGAAGATTGAGGAATTTGTGTGACAAACGCCTCGATGTTTTGCGGATTTTCGGCCAATGCAAGAAATATATCGCCGCCGCCAGCGCCTGAAGTTTTGAGCACAACGCCGCACTCTTGTGCGATAGGACGCAATGCATTGTAAACTTGAGGAATGACAGGCATGTCGATAATGCCGGCTAGTTTTTGTAATAACGCAGGGTAAACAGTGATTTGTTCGAGAAAATCTCTTTTTTTTCCAGTTTGGGCGTATTGTCCCAAGATTTGGCTGATTTCAGTCATTTCTGAAATCACGTGTTGATAGTCTTTTTGGTGTGACACGGCTTGCGTTGCTGCCACAAACTGCTTGGTGGGGGCCTCGATATGGCTGGCTAAAATGGCCATACAAGGCAAATGTTCAGCAGGAATATGGGTGATTTGCGGCGCATCCGGACAATGGCTGACGAGCTGAATACCGCCCAATGCACTGGCAATAATATCGATGCCAGAACCCATACCGTGCTGTAATGCACGGTGCATTTGAATCGCCAAATGAACGTCAAAATCGATATTTTGTGACTGTCTCCAGGCATCGACAAGGGCAACGATAGCAGCCGCACTTGAACCGATTCCGATTTTCTGGCCTTGGGTGTCAAAAAATTCGGCCATATTCAAGGAAACTTTGGCATCAGTATGTAAGAAATGCTTTAAAAAAGCCTGTAATTGTTTACCAAAATCCTCATATCGTTCCATCATTGTTTCCGACAATCGGGTCGAAAGCCATTGAAGATGGTCGAGGGAAAGATACAGACGCGGAGACAAAGCGGCCACGAGTCCGGGGGCGCCATGTAAAACGGCATATTCTCCAAAAATAAGGGCTTTGGCATATCCAAAGCCCATATAACTTCCAGTTGTCATCAAGATTCTGACTCTGTTTCTGCGGCTTCTGGTGTTTCTTCAACGGCTTTAGGGCGCAGTCTGGCTTCTTCTTGTTTCTTTTTTAAATCATGTTGTTCGATAAAATAGTCACGAACTTCCAAACGACGTTTGAATTCAGCCTCAAGATTGCCTTTAGCATATTCGCGCATGGCTTGTTCGCTGGCCAAAATCGGTTCCACCGAAGCATGAATGGCATCCAAAAGCATAGCGGTACGCCAAACACCGTCACTCTCACGAATCATGACAATTTGACTTTGTCCATGGTGCGGATGAATGACGACTTTATTGGCGTTTTCAACAGTATCACCGGCAATTTCAAGACCTGAATTCACATTTTCATTAAACTGAAGCGCTTCAGGTTTAAAGAGATAAAGATATAAATCTTTAAACTCTTTAATATTGGCAGACACGAGAATGTCTGTCCCTGTCTTAGACTTCATATATTTATGTTCGATCGGATCAAAATAAGTTTCAATCATACGATCGATGCGGACTAAAGCGGTATAAGCTTCTAAAAAACTGCTTTTGCTCTGCGCGTCCATACTGTTCCAAATGGCTTCTTTATCACAAGCAGAAGCATCGGATGAACAGTCACGCAAAAGCTGAGTAAACGAAATATAAGCATCGGCCGCACCCTGGCCGCCTTCTGAAACTTCTGTCGAACATGCCGAAATTGAAAACATCATTCCAATCAGGGCCAGTAAGCAAATCAAATGACGCATGACTTCCTTTACAAAGGTTTGAAAATTCGCAGCAAAAAAGACGCTTTCGGTTAATCTACCATCTTAAACTGCATCGAAAACGGCAAGGTTATCGTGCAATCTTCGGACATGTCACAAACATCGCGCCAATAATGCATGACATAATAGGGCTCCATCGCAATTTCCACTTCAAGCTCAAGCTGCTGACTATTGTTCAAATATGTGCGAAGATCATCTGTCATGTATTCGGTAAAAATCGCATGCTCATCATGCAGTTCATAACTCGGAACATAAAGCCACATCGTGCTCTGAGACGCATCCTCACCGTCTACCAAAGATACCGATACTGACTGCACAATATCCAGCGTAAATTCTCCACCCGACCAGACATTCTCAGTATCCAGCCACTCATCATCACTCGAAGGCGCTGAAATCCATGCCTCCGCCAAATTCATCGAAGTCAACGGCGCAAGATCTCTATCAAAATGAAATCGCTGACGAATCTTCATCGTCGATCCGTCCTTCGGAATATCTGTAAGCTTCAAATGCAATGCTGTACTCACAGAGTCATAATGCGTATCCGTCGAACAACCGCTCGCAAACGGAATGCCCAGTGCCAATATCATGGATGTTAGAATTGCTTTTTTCACGTCAAATCCTCCAAACACGTGAACCCTACTTGGCACTTTAACATTTTGTTCGATAAATGGCAATCAGAACACTTTATGACAAATGCTGAAACTTAATTGAAAATAACACCAGAAATAATCTGTAAAATTGTATGAAAAACTATTGAAAATCAAAGAATCGGCATAAAATACTCACCCAGAAGATTTGTATCGCATGACATGCCATCACATGCCATGACGATGCGTTTATCGATTCGGCCAAATTCGGCCATATTCCCCTGGGCAATGACTATGACTGAAATCACACAGCTCCCCATTTACAAGCATCAGGACGAAATTAATAAAGCTCTCGCCGAACATCAGGTCATCGTCGTGCAAGGCCCCACGGGATGCGGCAAAACGACACAGCTCCCGCGTATTCTCCTCCGAAATCCTGAAATTACAGGACGCATCGGACTGACTCAGCCACGCCGTATCGCAGCCGTCAGCGTCGCCATGCGACTCGCACATGAAATCGGATGCGAACTCGGCGATGAAGTCGGATACGCCATCCGATTCGATGACAAAACCAGCGAAAGCACCATCGTTAAAGTCATGACCGACGGTATCCTCCTCCAGGAATCACGCTCCGATCACCTCTACTCTCAATACCAAGTCATCATCATTGATGAGGCTCATGAACGCTCCCTTAACATCGACCTCGCCCTTGGCCTCCTGCGCACGGCTATCGAACAAAGACCGGAACTTCGCGTCATCATCAGCTCCGCAACCATTCGTGCCGAAACATTCCAGAAATATTTTTCTCGAAAAGGCGACGGCAGCGATGTCCCCCTCATCTCCATTCAGGCACGCACATATCCCGTCGATATTCAATACAAACCCGTCGAAGGTCATGACCGCGAAGCCATGCCCGAAACATTGACCGAAGAAGTCAAACGCATCCACAAAAGCGGCGAACAAGGCCACATCCTCTGCTTCCTGCCCGGACAAGGCACCATTATGATGTGCCAGGAAATGCTCCAAACCGCTCAAGCCACCCAAAAAGGATTCGGCGACCTCTGGATTTTGCCCCTCTATGGTCAACTCTCCCGCGAAGACCAGGAACGCGTATTCGACGAAGTCCCCGGCAAACGCAAAGTCGTACTTGCCACGAATATTGCCGAAACCTCGATTACCATCCCGGATGTTCGCTTCGTCATCGACTCGGGTATCGCCAAAATCCCACGCTTTAATAACCTCACGCATGTGACGACCCTCCGCGAGGAAGGTGTCAGCCATGCGTCGTTAGCACAGCGCGCCGGACGTGCCGGACGTACAGCTCCGGGAACCTGCATCCGCCTGTTCGATGAATCTAAACTCCCCGAACGCACGGCATTCACAGACGAAGAAATCACGCGACTTGAACTCAGTGAAGTCTTGCTGCGCCTCATTGACGTCGGCATTCTTGATGTCGAGTCCTTTCCATTCCCGACGCGTCCTCCAAAGCAAGCCATCATCGATGCATTGGCGGAACTTCGTCGGCTTGGCGCCATCGACGCCAAGAACAATCTGACCAACATCGGTCAAAAAATGGTCGTGTTCCCGCTCTCGCCGCGCCTGGCTCGCGTCGTGATTGAAGCTGGCATGAAATATCCCGCAGTTCTGCACGATGTCATCATTGCCGTGGCTTGGCTTTCGGTCAAATCTCCCTTGCTCTATCCGCCCGATCACGAAGCACAGGCCAAACGCGCTCATGCCAAACTTGCCCATGCCATGGGCGATCTCCTCACCGCCGTCGGCATCGTCCATCAATACGTGGATGCCGAAATGAAGAAAGAATTCTGCCGAAAAAATTATCTCGATCCCGATACAATGGCATTCGTGGCCAAATCTGTCACTCAAATCGAAGAAATCGGCGAAACCGTGGGACTTATCAGCCAGCCGGACGGCCAGGAAAACGATGTCATTCGTGCCTTCCTCTCAGCTTACGGCGATCAATGCCTCGTCCTCAAAGGCCGAAGCTACGTCACCCCCACGGATCTCAACGTCGTTTTGCACCCGTCGTCATCACTATATGCCTCAATGCCGAAAATCATCATGGCACTTGAGTTTATTCAATCCACGCGAACTTATGCCGAACAGGCTTCAGTAGTGCGCACATCCTGGCTCAAAGAATACGGCATTTCTGTGGATTTTTCGCAGGATTCCTCACGCCCCGGACGCGGTGCCTATCAAGAATTTGGTGCCGATCGCAAAAAACAACGCCGTTTCGAGCGCAGCCGTGCCGCCCTGGGCTATACCGAAGAATCTTTGCGTCGTGCCCAACGCGGTGAAGAACGCAAACCAGCTCCCACCGTGGCCGCCAATGGACGCAAACTCTTCCGTGCCAATGCGCCAAAACACGATATGGCACATGATGAAACGCGCATTCGCAACCTGTCCGAGCCTGCAACCCAGCGCATTTCAGGCAAAACCCCGTCCGAACTCCTCATCGCAGGCCGTGCGCTCAAATGCGTGACAACAGCTCACCGTCAGCCGCTGATCATCATGACCGTCGATGATTTGCGTGCGATGGCAAATGTTCAGCCGCTCACCGATCAAAAGAGCTGGCTTGGTTATCGCGTCTCCCTTCGCGACACCCACGGCAAATTCGAAATCCTGCACAATTTCAGACTGGGCGAAGTCGTCAATGTGGCGCGCGCGCTCTGGATTCTCGAAGACAAACTCCAAGTGCCCGACAATATCCCCATCGGTGCCAGTCTCTCGGCTCGCGCGAACGTCCGTGTCCTCCTCAAAGCCCTCCCCTTCCTCGCACACTGCCACGTCGGATCGCGGGGCAAAAACGGATGGCTTACACTGGCAGGCACCGAAGACATCTTCTGGTTCGAGTTCAACGACAAACCGCTCGAAGCCCTCGAATTCTCCATGCAGACGCTCCATAACCTCGCGGAATATGTTCAGGATACCGCCGCCCTTGAAGCCATCGCCAAAACAGCTCAAAAGCTGTCAGATGCGCTCAAACGCGTCAAATCTGCGGTCACCCAGAACTATTAAGATCGTCTGTTTATCTTTTTTATGGATATGGCAGGGGGCAGACGCCCCCAACGGTGCTGTTTGCGCGGCGTATTGAGCCCGTTCGGGCGAAAAAGACGCGCAATGCAAGGCGTATGGAGGCCTAAAAGGCCGACATAGCCGAGCGCAAATACGCACCTACCCCCACAGCGGGCTCCGCCCGCAACGCCCGGGGGGGCGGGGG
>JAGBXG010000343.1 GCA_017629415.1 Pseudomonadota bacterium
GAGCTACAGCCCCCTGGCAGAAGTCTTTCCAACGGATTGAGCTTTCGACGCGCCGTCAACTTGAACTCGTGACGACAAATGGAGCTGAACGGGATCGAACCGATGACCTCTAGAGTGCGATTCTAGCGCTCTCCCAACTGAGCTACAGCCCCAAAGACGGCATATCTGCCAATCGGTGTGCGCTTATACTCGCAAATCAAGTTTTGGCAAGAAAAATATCCCATCGTAGATGAATCGTTATGAAGTAAGCGATACGTATGATATTTATTCATGAGGTGTACTTTGGCTTTGAGCATTGGACGTACTTGCATTTTGAATATCAGAAATATGACAGCTGCAAAGCTGTAAATCAAATACGCATCTATAGAATCGGCATCTCGCGGTGTGTGAAGATGTTATCGTTGTTTACGGAGATTGAAATATGAAATCATTCACTCAACGCATAGTCTCAACAGTAGCTTTAACGACTGCTGTGACATTGACTTGTTTGCCTGAGAATGTGCAGGCTCAGGAACGCCGTGTCAATACTGTTGATGTCACCGTTGTCGTTGAATCAGACGGTACGGCAACGATCACCAACCGCGTAGAATGGAAGATTGATACAAGTTCAGGAATGGGCGGCTTCGATTTTATGAATCCAGCCTTGAACAATATTCAGTTTGAAAATCAGTTTGTCGATCTGGGCGAAAAAACAGAACGCATGCCCGTGAAGGTCAAAAAGAAAGTCGAAAATTCTAATACGATATGGATGCTCGACACCATAAATGGACGTGTGCCTAAGGGGACCGCTTATTGGACATTCACCTATAAAGGCAATCTCATTCACGAAGGATATCTGGGAAAAACAACAAGCCCGGAACATGGCGAACTCTACTATTTTCATTGGCATCCCGTGCAATGGGCAGATGCTCTGAAATACCGCAATGTCAAAATTGTGCTGCCTGTTCCCGTTGAAGGTACAGAAATCAATGATGCTGAATTCCAGGAAATTGCCGGCTATACACGAACTTCCGGCATGAACGACGGAAACGCAAAAACAGCTCAGATCCTGACAGATAAACAACTCAATCTGCGCAATAAAATCGATTATCTGGGCACAGATGTCGGCAATGAACAATATTTGCTGACGATGCACGTTTTTCAAGAGAATGTGAAAAAACAAGAAAAACAACCCATCCTTTTTTATATGCGTCCGGAGTTTGTCACGTTTGATCCTGATGCCATTCAGCGCATGCAGCATTCATCTGATGGAAAACCGGTACAACCTAAAAAATCCAGTTCTACCAAATCAAATACTGCAAGTTCAGACACGGTAAGTTTCGACGAAATCAGTAAAGTTTTTTCCTCGGATTCTGAGCTGCCCATCGGCATCGGTACTGGCATACTCGTTTTGGCAGGTATCGCAGGTGCTTTCGCTGCTCGCAGATCGCGAAGTAAGCAGGCCGAAGAAGCCCAAAAAGCCAAAGAACAAGCCCAATTCTTTAATGATATCTGGGAAGCACCGGAATTGCAGGTCGGCGGCTATGCTCAGGAAGGTAAAATTGTTCAGGGGCTTCATCCCATTGAGGTTGGCTTGATTCTCGGTCTCGAAATTCCGCAAATCATCGGCATCATGGTGCAAGCGATGGGCGATGAAAGAAAACTCGTCATTAAATCTCTTGAACCCATCCGTGCTTTGCCCTCATACGGCGTCGAACTTGACGAAATTGAGTCTGATTTCATCGAAATCTTTGACGAGATTGGCGAAATTAACGAGAAAAAACTACTCGCGTTTTTGGAAAAAATTATCACCAACTTGCAGGAAAAAACATGGGATGCCGATCTGGATGCCACTCGCGATTTCTATATGGGAATCATGTACGAAAATCCCAAAGAAACGGATCCCACACGGATGCAGCTCAAAGCTGTTCAAGACAAAGATTTATCCATGCAATATGGCGATTACTATTATCGCCACAGACATTACTGGCGGCATTGCCACCATTATCGCACGGGAAATTATCGCTACCATCATGGATTACCGGCACAATTTAATACGCCATATGCCGATTTTGTTCGTTCATCAGTGTGTTTCCATGGCTGCTTTACACAACCCAATCTGGATGGTGTTTGCCACAGTGCCTGCCATAGTGCCTGCCATAGTGCCTGCCATGACGCCTGTCACAGTGCTTGCCACAGCGCCTGCCATAGTGCCTGCCACAGCGCCTGTGTCTCCGGAGGTTCCCGATGACGTCTGTACCAGAAGGCTTTTCGCTCGCCTGGGTCGATGCACTTTGGGCAGAATACGGCCATCTCATCATGCTTCGCGAAGAAGACAATGTGCTGATTTTGCCGCCTAATCGCGTGTATCGCGTAAATCCCACAGGTGCGCGTATCATTCGGTGGATCGAAGCCGGCAACAAAACGGAAGATTTCCCCGGATTGAACGACGAACGCCGGCTTCAAATCGATGCTTTTTTCCGAAATATTTCATTGGCTTTAGGCAACCGACCGCATCAAGCTAAACGCATCCCCTACACTTTCGATTATACCAAATTGCCGGTATTGGGAGAAATCGCCGTCACCTATCGATGTAATAATCGCTGCCGCTTCTGTTATGCCGGGTGTGATGGGGCTTGCGGCCGCATGGATTCGCCCGATATCGAGCCGGAACGCATTGAACGCATCATCGATATCTTTAAAGATAACGCGAAAATTCCGTTCTTTTCATTTACAGGCGGCGAACCCCTGCTGCGGCAAGATCTTGAACGCCTGATGAAATATGCCTGTGACCGGGAGTTAAAAATCAACATGGTCACAAACGGCACACTGGCGACGCCAGAACGTGCCAAATCCTTGTATGAAGCCGGCCTCAGAACCGCTCAAATCAGCTTGGAATCTCCGGATGAAGCCATTCACGATGATTTGTGCGGTCGTAAAAATGCATGGAAACAAACGATCGAAGGCATCCAAAACCTGCGCGATGCTGGCATCTTAGTACAGACAAATACGACTTCAACAAAAGCTAATCTCCATACCTTGGTTGAACTGCCCAAATTGGTCAAAGAACTCGGATGCGTACGCATGTCGGTGAACTTATTTATCCCCACCAAACGCAGTCCGCAAAACGACGCACTTTTTATTCCCTATGCACAAATTGGAAATACCATCGATGATATCAGACGTGCCGCATTTGAAGCCGACATCGAATTTCATTGGTATTCGCCAATGCCCATGTGCATTTACAATCCCATTGTCAAAGGCTTGGGCAATAAATCATGTGCAGCATGTGACGGCCTGATTTCGGTCGATCCCGAAGGCAACGTTTTGCCATGTTCTTCCTGGGATGAACCTGTCGGCAACTTGCTCACAGACGGATTCGATAAAGTCTGGTTCTGTGATCGTGCAAAAGCCATTAAAAATAAATGTTTTGCTCATGAGACCTGCCAAAACTGCCGGGCTTTTACAGCTTGTCAAGGTGCATGCCCGTTGTATTGGCAATACGCCGGTTATGATGAACTCATTCAATATGCCCCCAACATGGCCAAATCCGAATCGGAGGTCAAACCATGAATTCTGTCAAAAGTTCGTATATTTGTCTGGCATGCCTTATCGTGGGTATTGCACTTCAGGTATTTAGCTGTACAGATATGTGCAGCCATCCTGTCGCCATGTGTTTGGGCGGTTTGCTTTTGTCGATTCTGGCACCCATATTGGGAAAACTCGGGCAAAGCAAAACACCTGCATTTACAGGCGGCCTGTCTGAACAGCCCGGCACAAAAAAATGGAAAACCATTGGATTGGATAAACTCAATGATGTCTGTGCCGTTCAAACAAGTATCAGCAATAAAGAGTCTTTTCTTGACTACTTTTTGACGATTGGCACGGATACTTTTGGCGTTATCATGTCGTTTTTTGCGCTGCCTTTTTGTATTGTCTTATGGGACTCCAGAGGCACAGACACAGACGAAGACCTTGTTGCGATACTTCAGATTGTCAGTTTGTTTTGGCAGCATATCTTTATTCGCCGTGCCATCTTCTTTATGCTTTATGGAAAGTCTGCTTCCCAAGTCTTTAAGAAAACTCGACCGCCTGTAGAAACGAAATTTGATGTCATTGAGCCGATTCTGAATGGTATTGCAAATCGTCCAGTCGCATTCCAGCTTCAGCCGCAAGTCGAACTCAGAGCCGAACCCAACGGTTGTGCAATGCTGACGGATATTCGTTTTAATATGAAGTTTGATGCACCTGTCCCCGGTTTGCTGTGCGGCATGGTATGCATGTCCGTCAATAGAGTTCAGGATGTACGTTGTCCTTATGCGTACCTAGTCTATGTATTTCAAGGTCCGGAACATGTCAATCGACGTGGCATTTCATTGCATGAAGGCATTGAAAATATCCTGACAGCCAATTCCGATATTTTCTCATTCAGTACACAAATTCAGGATGGCAATTCGATTTTTGTCATTACCAAAGCTTCTTATACTCTCGGAGCCTATGTAACATCTTCTATGGATTGCGATGTGCTGATGAATGTCGCAAAAGACATCGCAGACTTTTTTGAATACAAAAAAGATTTCCTCAAACAAATAGCCTATTGATTGGCATCGCTATGGGCCTGCCGGCCCATACGCGCCGCTTGCGCCGGGCTATGGTCAGCTTTGCTGCCATACGCCCGGCGTTTTTATTTGTTTTCTAAACATTCGGTTTTAAGAAATGATAATATAGCTATTTATAGACATGAGTGTCGCCCCATATTGTGGGATTCCAGAGGGGCTTGCGCCCCTTTGGCTTTTTTTGCTCGCCCTTTGGCGCGCTTTCTTCGTCAACTGCGTTGCTCAGCTCAGTCACGTGCGTTAGCACGCTCCTTCGCTTCGCGCCTTGTTTCCTCGAAATCACATCCAACTGGCGGCAAAAAACGTCAGCATTCACGAAGTGTTAAAACTTACCAAGGCGGAATGGGATACAGGGTTCCCATTTCGCCCCAAAAAGTTCAGAAAACAGTACCCGGCTAACTCACGAAAAACGCCCAAAATTGCGGGATTCCAAAGGGGCTCAGCCCCTTTGGTGGGGTCCGGGGCAACGCCCCGGTGGGTTTCCAAAGGGCAGCGCCCTTTGGTGGGGTCCGGGGCAACGCCCCGGTGGGGTCCGGGGCAACGCCCCGGTGGGGGCCTCATTTGGAACGCAGGCACAGGGTTTCAAGACGCCAGGACTGGTGATTTCGTTGCATAGAATCCTGCATCTGAAGCCAGTCGAGATAATGTTGCAAGTGATAGAGTTCAGTATCATTCATATCACCGTGCCAGGTGCGGCAAAGAATGCCATTGAGCGGACATTTGACAAGCATATTGGGCGTATTGTCTACTAAAACAATCTGAGTCAAATCTTCCGTGATGTTTCGCAACGGCTTTTCATAAGGCTCACCACCTTCAGGCGCGGGCACTTTTTTACAAAATTCACGTCCCCAAAGTGTAAAGCCATCTACGCCAATATATTCCCAAATACTTTCGAGGTATGCCTGAAGGCCCGTTGACCAAATGGTACATTCAAATTTACGCCTGACATGCTCTAGAAATTCGCGACACCCAGGACGCAACATTGTAAAATATGTTGAACCGCTCGCTGAAAGACTGACACAATGAGGTCCCACAGATTGCATCGTTGAAAAGACAAGCGTTTCATCAAGATCAAGGACGAGTTTTTTCATGAATCTTTTTTATGCTTTACAAGAGTTTTATCATTTTGTCCTAACGGACATCTCTGTAAAGATACCACATAGGGAATATTTTTGCCTATGAACGTTTTCTACTGCTTCATAAGCACTTGATTTAACGAAAATCTTTGTACAGATTGTTATTTTATGAAACGATTTTGGGTTTTAAGCCTTATCAGTCTTGGCATTATCGTGCCTGTAAAGTGTTACAGTCAGTCGGTGCTGGATGTACCAAAACTGGCCATGCAGGAAGGTATACGGCTCGAGTTTGATGCACATTCTGTCGTGCATCCGCTGCGGCCACCTGTACAAGAAAACTTTGTCCTCCATATCCATGAAACTTGGAAAGGCGGCATTTCTTTTCGGTATGAAATCCAGCAAAAAGTCATGGGCGAAGAACAAGGTTTTCAATCGCTTTCGTCTCTGGATACCTGTACTGCCATTGACCCCTGGTGGGAACCCATGAAAACGGATTATGACAACAGATGTGAATTCTGGGTCCCGGAGCGTATATTTCGAGAACTGATCACAGATGGTAAAAGTTATCTTTCGGTCGATACGGAAGCACGACGGGATTCTGTCGTCAGATGGGAAGTCATTGGAAAAACGCTTTTTCTCGTCACGCTCGACGAGCACCCCGTCCTTTTAGATGCCATTCGCATCAAAACTAGCCGTGACGATTCTTTTTTAATCCTCAATGACGTAGATAATGCCTTGATTTTAGAAGCAAAATCCACGTTCTTTTCATGGCGATTGCAAAAGATATTGACGAAAAAATAATAATTCAAATAAAATCTTTGCGCTTTTTTGGAAGGCTTAAAAAACGCCGTTCTCATAGAAGACATCAGACAGAAAATATCAGACATACTGAGTTTCATTTAAGGCTTCAGAATCATCAAAGATTTTGGCAGCCGCACTCATTTAAAGGATAGTCTTATATGTACTTGACACCGGAACAATTGCAAGAAATCAAGCAGTCGATCGAAAATCAACGCCAGGAAATTCTGGAAAAGCTGAACCAACGTAATGCAGAAACCTACGAACCGGAAGTTCGCGGCGACGATGCCGATATCGCCAATTCCGAAGGCATTGCATTGACGCTTGAACGTCTCCAGTCACGCGATGTTCGCTTGCTCAAAAAACTCGATGAAGCCGCCCGTTGGGTTGAGTCAGAAGATTTCGGTTACTGCGAATCTTGCGGCGAAGAAATCGGATTCAAACGTCTATTGGCTCGCCCTGCAGCCCGACAGTGCATCGAATGCAAACAAAACGAAGAACAACGCGAACGCGGCTATTATCACCCACGTCCTCGCAAGCCACCCAAAAACAATCACCGCGATGACGAAGGCGAAGAATAGATAAATTCAAGACCTTGAATCAAAGACCTTGAATCAGCTTTAAAAACTTCAAACAATACTCAGCGCGATACATAAAGCGTCCTCATCCATCATTAAAGGGTAGAGATAAAATCATCTCTGCCCTTTGGTATATTGCCAAACCCATCGCTCAAACAGCGGATTTTTTTCAATACAAGAGGAAATCATGCATAAAAAAATAGAATTCATCTTAGCTTTAGCTGCAGGCATCGCATGCGGTACAACATTGTCTGCTTGTACGGATGAAGATTCATATATCAAACATGGATGCGGCAATAAGGTGATAGAAGAATACGAAACCTGCGATGACGGCAATCTTGAAGATGGCGACGGCTGCAATAGCGAATGTCAAGTCGAAGACAACTTTGCATGCGATAAAATTGGCGGTCCATGCCATAAAATCGAATGCGGCGACAGATTTAAAGACGGCGAAGAAACCTGCGATGACGGCAATACCGAAAATGGCGACGGCTGCTCAAGCAAATGTATCATCGAAAACGGTTACATCTGCCCAGATGCCGGAAGCGCATGCCTAAAAGAAGAACTTGTCTGTGGTAACGGCAACAAAGAAGCTAGAGAAGCCTGCGATGACGGCAATCTTACAGATGGCGACGGCTGCTCCAAAACTTGCACCATCGAAAACGGTTACATCTGTCCAGAAGCCGGAAAACTCTGCCAAAAAGACGATACAAACACAGAAATTCCGACGTACACTCCAAATCCCGGCCCACAAACACAATGTGGCGACAACAAATTTGAAGCCGGCGAAATCTGTGAACTTGGCATGACAGGAATGACGGAAGATATGACAGATCGGCAGTGCATCGACAAAGACGGCCGATGCGTGCTCGAAAGCATCGAAGGCGAAGAAAATTGTGGTAACGGCGTTCTCGAAGACGACGAAGAATGTGACGACGGCAATAAAATCAACAAAGGTGACGGCTGTTCCACAAAATGCAAACTTCAGCCCGATATCTGCAAACTCCAAAATGGTTCCGCTGCAAAAGTTTTGCTCGCGGCTGACGGCGATACGCTGAAATTGCGCGTGCTCAAAGATGGAAACTGCACGACCGAATCTACAGTTACAGTCCGTATGCATGGCATCGACTGCCCCGAATGTGCCAAAGATAAAACCACATCCTCTGTCGATTCCAGTTACGAAGCCCAAGCTTGCAGTGAAGCCCTGTCTTCAGATTACTCAGATAAAACCAAAAATGAAAAAGGCGGCTACGAAGCTTGGGAATTCGTCAATACATTGCTGGCTTCCGTCGATTATGATGTCAAAGTCGGATGTGAAACCGTCAGTGATACCAATCCCGTCTGCCTTGCTGATGCCACCTTGGGACGTTTCCTAGCCTATATCGGCATCGAAAAAGATGGACAATCGATCGATTTGGCTCAAGAAATCATCAGTGCCGGCTACGGTATGGCTTATACGCAGTTCACTTCACAACGTATCGAAGCCTACTGCGAAGCCGAAAATAGCGCCCGCGAGGAAAAAGCCGGGGTCTGGAGCTACGGCGATACACTCGAACAAATCGTCAACGAGAACTTTGATGCCGCCAGTGCCGATGCTTACCTGCTCGATCCCAACCATTGTCAATATCAATAAATGCTGCGCTGGCTGAAATGGACATGCGCCCTGCTGTTTATCGCAGGGCTTACAGCGGCATGGATTGTTTATGATTACCGTGAGTTCATCCATGCACCGCTTCAATTAGGTGCACCTGAACGCGTCATTCAAGTGGCGCCAGGCAGCAGTGCGCGTACCGTGGCGAAAAGTTTGGTCAAAGACGGCATCATCGACAGCGAATGGATGATGCTCTATCTCTTCCGAAAAAGCGGTTTGGCAGACAAACTTCAGCCCGGGCCTGTCGTTCTGACCCCAGATATGACTCCGTCAGATCTGCCGACAGTTCTCGCAAGAGTCGGCAAATATGAACGCCGATCCGTCCAAATTCTGCCGGGCATGAATGTGTATGAAATTGCTGAACGGCTTCAAACACAACGTCTGGCAGATAAAAAACAATTTTTGAGCATGGTGCTGGATCCCGTCAGATCAGCTCAAGCCGGCATCCCTGGCAAAAGCTTCGAAGGCTATTTGGCTTCCGGCGCATACACCTTTGAACCCGGTACTTCGACCGAAGATATCGTCCAAGCGATGCACCATCGATGGATGGAAAATTGGCGCAAAATTGTCGCCGAAAATCGCGGCGCATACGAAGCCGCCATCCATCGGAAAATGTCAGACCATAACCTCGTGACTTTGGCCAGCATGGTCGAAAAAGAAGCCGTCGTCGACAAAGAAAGACCCGTCATCGCCCGAGTCTTTTGGAACAGATTGCGCCAAAAAATGAAACTCCAGTCTGATCCCACATGCGTCTATCCCCCCAAAGTCATCGGCGAAAAACCTCATCCCAGTCGATGCAAAGACCCTGAAAATACCTATTCGACGTATGTGATTGAGGCACTTCCTCCAGGTCCGATTGCCGTGCCTTCTTCAGCCAGCCTCAAAGCTGTACTCAAACCCTACGAAGGCCCCGATGCCACTTCATTGCTCTATTTTGTGGCGCGGCAGGATGGCTCTTGGACACATTATTTCTCAAAAACTTACAAAGAACACCAAAATGCCGTCAATTACTTCCTCAAAGGCCAAAAAAATAATAAACCTAAGGGAACTGTTCAGCCCAAATATTGACCTCTGTGATTCTATCAAGTACGAATAGCAAGAATATTATGCACCGGAATTCAGTTGCCGGTGTCCTGCAAAATGGAGAATTGCCGTGTTCCGAAAAATTTGTGGAATCAGCTTTTTAGCAGTCTGCAGCCTGGCTTTTATGGCCGGTTGCGTCGTGGATGGCTCTGAAAGCGGTATCAATGCCACCGTCGAAAGCCAAACAGAGACATTTATCGATCTCGATAGTAAAAAAGAAGGTGCGCTCGGATTGATTTTCGGGATGCCGCAAATTGATGACCGCCTGGATTATAACGGCGGCGACCGCGAAGACTGGCGCTATATTATTGTCGCTGAACAAGGCAATATGTCGATTACCATCAACGTCGATGCACCGGCAGATATCGATGGCGGTTGGAAAATTATCGACTCTGAAGGCCGTACACTTCACCACCAGTCCTTCAGCAAATCGCAGGGCTATTACGAATTCCCAACCTTCCCGGTCAAACGTGGTGTCTATTATTTCCAAACATTTGCCACCGCTGGCAAATCTATCTACTCCATCGCAACCAGCTTCCAGCCGCAAATGGCTCCGCCTCCCCCGCCTGAACCTGAAGAAGAATTCGAAGAAGAAGTCGAAGAAGAACGTCCTAAAAAAGCTCGCAAGCCTCGCAAGACGCAATCTGACGACGATAAACCCGCCAAACCGGCCAAAAAACCGGCAGCTTCGGGCAATAAAATCAAAGGCTTTATCTCCATTATTACGCTCAAATCGGATGGCAGCGCAGAAGTGACCATTCGCGATATCGGCAAAAATAAAGGCATCGAAACCGGCGCCATCGGCACCATCGAAGGCACCAGCATTAAACTCGAAATGACCCAATGCTTCGCGACTTCATGCCGAACTATCGTTCCGGAAAGCGCCAATCCGAAAGGACTGAAAAAAGGCGCAAACGTCATATTTGCCGTAGATTAACGGATTCTTTCAGAAGGGGGCTTTAGCCCCCTTCGTCGCTATTTGCGCGGCGTATGGAGCCCAAAGGGCGACATAGACCGCGCAACGCAAGGCGTATGGAGGCCTAAAAGGCCGACATAGCCGCGCACAAATACGCGACTACCCCCTTATGCAGGGCTCCGCCCCGCAACGCCCCGTCGGGGCTTCGCCCCAAACCCCACCAAAGGGGCCAACCCCTTTGGAATCCCTTCACGCTTCGCAGTAATCCGATGAAAAATATCCTGATCCTCACACTGCTCGCTGTGCTCTGTCTTGTCGGGTGTCAGAAAACAAATACACCCACATCAGAACCTCTCGTGCAAAATGCCGATGAAAAAACTGTGACAGGGCGAGCTTATACCCATGAACCGGCGAACATTCTCCAAAACCCAAGCTTCGAATCCGGGTTGGATGGCTGGAAATGGCTCGATTGGTCAAAAGGTTGGTCCGCTTTTGCGTTGTCCGGAACGCATGCTTACGACGGAACACAGGCCCTGCATCTGCCCGTGGCTTCCAAAGATAATCGGCAAACCGTCGTGTGGGGCGGCGTTCAGGAAGTCGATTTGACCGGCAATATCCCCGAATGCATCGAAGGCTATTACTTTGTCGAAAATTGGGCTTCCGGCGACTGGAAACAATATTTACAGCTCGTCGTCATCGATTTGACCCATCCCCTGGGCCCTAATCGCGGACAGGCACAGCTCAGATACATTGTCAGCGGCAGCAAAACACCGCCTTTGAATATCAGCAATGCACAATATCTGTTCGTTGAAAAAGAACGGCGTGATACACCAGTCATCGGCAAATGGACGCATTTCAGCGTCAATCCCAAAGCCGATTTTATGAAACATTGGCAATATACTCCAGCCGCCGGCGCCAAATTGCGCGTCCTCTTTGAGGCACGCTTTGACCTCCATAAAACCAATATCCCCGCCCGCGCGGATGTCTATTTCGATAACCTCTACTTTGGTCCGGCAACCGCCACGAGATGCGCCAACAGGCAGCGATGAACGCTGCAGAATCTACGAGTCACTCTTAATGTATCTGTGCCCGAATCATGCGCTGCACTTCGGGATGTTGAGATACCATCAATTCGTCAGGTGTGCCGCAAGCTGCGATGACACCGTCATAAACCATGGCGATTTGATCGGCGATGCGAAATGTTGAAACCATATCATGGCTGATGACAATCGTTGTCAGTTGAAAAGCATCATGAGCTTCAAGGATCATATCATCGACATATCGGATCATAACGGGATCTTGACCCGTCGTGGGTTCGTCATAAATCATGAGTTTCGGCCGGGTAATAATGGCTCGAGCTAACCCTACGCGTTTACGCTGACCCGCAGATATCGCCGATGGAAAAGCATGGGCAATGTCAGTAATTTTGAGTCTTTCGAGCATTTCATCCACGCGAGTTTTGATTTCAGCGCGGTGAAGCGCATGACGACGTTCTGCCAAAGGAAAGGCGATATTTTCGGCGACAGTCATAGAATCAAAGAGTGCAGCACCCTGAAATAACATGCCAATCCGTGTACGCATGTCTTCGCGCTCTGATTCTGAGCATTGTGTCAACTCCAGACCATTGACATTGACGGTGCCTGAATCAGGCACGAATAACCCGAGAATGTGCTTGAGGAGCACTGATTTACCTGAACCGCTGCCGCCAATAATGACAGTAATCTTGCGTTCCGGAACATCGAGATTGACGCCCTTGAGTACAGGTTTGCCGGCAAAAGATTTATGTAAATCCCGGACTTGAACATAAGGGCGTGGCTGTGTTTCATTTTCAGTTTTGACCGCCTTGTTGGAGGAATCAAAAAACTGACGGATTTCCGGGATTTGGGTCGTTTTCACATCCTCAACCGTACCCTGAAAAATGATTTTCCCTTCGTGCAAAAAGGCCACATGATCGGCAAGACGATAGATACTCTGAATATCGTGGCTGATGATGACACTTGTCATATCGTACCGTTGCCGAAGTTCTCGAATCATATTATCGACAAAAACGATCATGAGGGGATCGAGACCGGTCGTCGGCTCGTCAAAAAACACGAGTTCCGGCTGATGAATCGTGGCTCGCGCGAATGACACGCGTTTTTTCATACCGCCGGATAATTCATAAGGGAATTTGTCAATGGCTTCAGATAATCCCAACGGTTTGAGGGCTTCTTCGACAAGTTTGCGAACTTCAGCATATTTCATCTTTGTATTTTCAACGATGGGAAATGCAATATTATCACAAACCGAAATCGAATCGATCAAAGCATAATCTTGTAAAATCATGCCTGTGCGTTTGCGCAAATCATTCAGTTTTTGGACATTGCAGGCATGTGTATCTTCACCAAAAAGCATGCACTTGCCTTCGGTGGGCAGATTCAGGCCATTCATTGTCTTGAGCAACACCGATTTTCCCGAGCCGGACACGCCAATAATGACCGTTGTTTTTCCCACAGGAATGTCCAAACTGAGATCATCGAGGACAACTTTATCCCCAAACCGCTGAGTGATGTGTTCCAAGCGAACAACCGGCCCTTCTTCGGGTTTCCAGCGTTCAATGTCGGGCAAAAGATAATTCTGACGCATAAAAAAGCTTGTATAAAGGTCTTATAAACAAGAAAAATACAACTCTATAACCTTTAATAACAGGCATTTGAGATGAATAAAACGATGCTTAACCAACATCATAGATTTTTCTCAATTCTATGGATCTGATGTTGCTCAAACATGTCCAAAATCGTCAGTCATGATTGACAATTTTTGTCAGTCCAACAAAAAAAGATGTAATTGACAATTTTTGTGCATTCATCCTCATGCTTTTCAAAATACTTAAAACCATCATTATCCTCGCTTGGGACGCGGTCATTTGAGGATTTGGATGATAAAAATAGATTTTTTTTACTTTGGCACAGTTCTGGCGTTATAGGCTTTTTGTTAGGTTCAGTTGAAC
The DNA here is from genome assembly GCA_017629415.1 of Pseudomonadota bacterium. The sequence goes on from JAGBXG010000343.1 coordinate 13,687, forward strand.
CTTTTAAAGCGAAAAACCATGTGACCCCATCGGTCGCACAACGCCTGCGGGCAGGAGAAAAGCTATGTTGAAGAAGACGAACAAAGGTTTTACCCTTATCGAACTCATGATCGTCGTTGCCATTATCGGTATCTTGGCAGCTGTCGCCATTCCTGGTTTCATGAGCTACATCAAAAACTCCAAGACATCTGAAGCCAAAACCAACCTCAATGCCATCGGTAAAGGTGCCGTTTCATACTTCGAAGCTGAACACTATGCCGCAGACGGTATGAGTGCAACATCAAAACAGTATCCGTCAGTTGCTACCGCTAATAATGGGCTTGGAACAGCGGCTACTGATGAGACAATAGGCATGAAATGGAATCCTTCAATAGCACCTACAAAAGATAATATAAAGCTGAGCCCTTGGAACGATTTAAACTTTATTATGACTTCTCCATTCTATTTTTATTACATTTATGACCAAAGAGGTGCAGCACAGGATTGTCAAACAGACGATGAAGGTAATGAAACTTGCACACCAAAGGCTGGCGGCTTTGAACAATCTACATTCCAAGCTTCCGCTTCGGCAAGTTTGAATGAGGATGCGGATAGTGTTTTCTGCATTAATGGTTATCAGGAGGGTACACTCTCAGCCATTACAGAGAAAATTACAGGTTCATGTACCAAAAATACTGCAAAATCTCCTGCTCCTTTGACTGACTAGTACTTAGTAAATTTTCATAAAAAGCGGTCGTTATGGCCGCTTTTTTTGTGTCTTTTTATCCCCAAAATTTGCATATCCATGAAAGATGGAAAAATATTAAAGAATATCTGAGCAACGAGCTCAGATCCTTGGCGTGGTGTGGGGCAAAGCCCTACAAAAACTGTGCGTCTCCCCCTTGCTGGATATCAAGCGTGAATCCTCTTGTACATTGCCGACATCATAAAAGGTTATGTCATGAAAAATATTCAATGTATCGGTTTTGATGCGGATGACACCCTATGGCAAAATGAATGTTTCTATCTCGATGCTGAACGCCATTTCCGCAGCCTTTTGCTGGATGATGCTTCTGAAGATGAGATTTCGCGCATCTTTTTTGAGACTGAAACCAAAAACATGGATTGCTTAGGCTATGGTGCCAAAGCCATGACCATGTCGATGATTGAAACTGCGATTGCCATTTGTCCGCAAATTTCGTCTGACAAAATTCAAAAAATCATCGATATCGGCAAAACATTGCTCGAAGTACCCACCGTGATGCTGCCGGGTGTCATGGAAACCTTTCGGGCTTTAAAAAAGTATCGGATTGTCATTATTACCAAAGGCGAACTGAATGAACAGCAACGAAAATTTGATCATTCGCCGATCGATAAAGAAATTCCGTATTTTGTACTGCCTGATAAAAAGACTTCGACGTATGCCAGGCTTTTGGCGCGCGAAAATATCGATCCCAAGACTTTTTTAATGATCGGAAATTCGCCGCGTTCCGATGTACTGCCACCGCTTGAACTTGGGTCTTGGGCAGCTCATGTGCCATTTCATACCACTTGGGCACATGAAGATGTCGAATTGCCCGAACATCCCAGGCTGATACAGCTCAATGATATCCGCGAAATCATACGATATTTAGATATTTGAACTGAATTCAACTTTTAAAGTTAGGATTTTAGGGTTCACAAGTTTGCAATACCCTGTACCACAAAGTGTTGGGCATAAAAAAACCTCGTATCCGAAAGATACGAGGTTTAAGAACATTTATCAGTTGTTAGAAACAGCTTTCATTTGTTCAAAAAATTCAAGAGAACGTGTCCAGAGTTTTTCGGATTCTGGATTGTCTGCTTTTTTGCCCTTATCTTCTTTTGAAGGTTTAAGGCTCAGCAAAGGAAGGGGATCGTCCTGCTTGATCTGTTTTGGGATTTGCTTTGTTTCGATATCTGCCATAATAAAATGTGCTCCACACTTAATAAATCCCCCATATAAACCCCTATATAACAGATATATACCTACATGTCGCCAAAAGTCCACCAATTTATTTCGGATTCTTATCAGAACCCAAAATGATAGGATTTTAAAGGGTAATATCCCATGCGGGTTCCAAAGTACGTCGTTCGCAAAGTCACCAAAGACTTACGAAGTGGCAAGATGCTGGGATGCAGAATAGGACACAGGGTCCTATTTCGCCCCGAAGCGTCAGTAAACAGTACCCGTATCACCCACGAAAAACGCCCCATATTGCAGGTTCCAAGGGGCAAAGCCCCGGCGAGTTGTGGGGCAAAGCCCCACATTTAAATCAGGCTTGCAATCAAATCTCTGGGATCTGTATTGGCACGGGCTACCATACGAATTCTGTGTGACAATGCCGAAAGCGCAAGTGCTTTAATATCATCCGGCAGAACAAAATCACGATTGTGCACAAAAGCCCGTGCTTTGGCAGCTTGCAAAAGATCAATCATGGCTCGCGTGGATGCCCCTTGAACAATCAAAGCATGCGAACGTGTCGCATGTACCAGTTTAAGCACGAGATCTTCAATTTCTTCTGAAACATGAATGGTGCTGACTGCTTTGAGCAAGTTTTCAATATCGTCTTTTGTCAAAACCGGCTCAAGAACTGGTTTGTGCATGGGGGCACGTAAAATGGCGCGTTCCGAAGCTTCATCAGGATATCCCATCGATATTCTGAATAAAAATCGATCCAACTGACTGTCTGGCAGTGGAAATGTGCCTGAAAAATCGACGGGATTTTGTGTCGCAATGACCATAAAAGGTCTCGGTAAAGCCCGTGTCGTACCATCGACACTGACTTGACACTCAAACATAGCTTCTAAAAGCGCACTTTGAGCACGGGGTTCTGCGCGGTTAATTTCATCTGCCAAAAGAATATGCGTAAAAATAGGTCCCTGATGAAACGTAAATTTACAGTCTTTGGGGTCATAAATATTGACCCCTAAAATATCGCTGGGCAAAATATCGGATGTAAACTGAATGCGTCGGTGCTCAAGGCCAAGACTTTGAGCAAATGCTGCTGCAAGTGTTGTTTTTCCAACGCCAGGAACATCCTCAATCAAAAGATGACCAGAAGCCAAGAAACAAATCATTGTCATTTCTACAGCTTCATCCTGGCCGTGCAAAACGGCATGAATATTTTCTCGCAAGGCCTTGAGACGCGTTTGCAAAGCAGGGTTCTCCTTATTCTATTTTTGAGATGACACAACGGTTTGCCGTTGTATTCATGGCATAAAGCTCAATTTTATTGCTGATAAGTATATTTGGCATCGACTTTCAGCATGGAATCGAGTTTTGCTGCTTCCGTCGGATATCTTGACTGAAAATCGATGAGCAATGAAATGAGTTTATTTAAAGCCGGTGTGATTTTACGCTGAACAGTTTCGCGATAAACTTCAGCTTCATTGGCTTTAAGGGATGTCATCTTATCTTCGAAAGCTTTGGAAGCTTTGCGCATAGATTTTTCATTTTCAGCAATATAAGCGCTGAATTTTTCGAGCAATGCCGCCGGTGTATCCATATTTTGTGCCACGAGATCAGCCATGGAAGTGAAGTAATTGGCAATGACATCACCGGGATCATCGGACTTGGGCTGCGCAGGAACTTCAGGCGCAGCAACAGCTTCGGCAGGCGCAGCAGCTGCGGCAGGCGCAGGTGCAGGTGCAGGTGCAGGTGCGGCGGCTTCCTGAGCAGATGCAAAACCAGGTGTAAGGAACAAAGCAAGACAGAATAACAAAGATTTACGCATATATTTTCTCGTACAAATAAGAGTGAACTAATACTGGTTATCGAATTTAACACCGGGAATCGGAACGCCGGCAGGAATATCCATCAAAGGCAAATCCTGACTGATAAGCGGTTGATGAAGCCGTCGATATTCTTCTTCTGACAAAGCAGGCAGACCTTTTTCGGCGCGTAAAGCATTGGTCAAAGGTCTTGGTAAATTATCGTTCATGAGCATGCCGAGCTCACGGCATTCTGCAATCGTGGCTTCGGTCAATTGCTGCAAACCTATATCAGTATTGTCTCGTTTGGCATAAAAAGCCGCCTTAAGAACGGCTTGTTTAATATGACCGCCGCTGATCTCAAAATGTTCGCCGAGGAGATCATACGGAATATCAGGACGAATCGGCGCATTCTTCGGAATAAGTGACTTGAAAAGTCTGCCTCGCGTGGGGCCGTCAGGCATGGGGAAATAGATGCGATATCGAATACGACGTTTGAAAGCATCGTCGAGGTTGGCTTCGATATTGGTCGTCAAAACCGTAACGCCTTCGAAATTCTCCATACGCTGCAAAAGATAAGCCACTTCGAGATTGGCATATCTGTCGTTTGTTGATTTGACTGAAGTACGCTTAGCAAACAATGAATCAGCTTCATCAAATAAAAGCATGACACGACCGCGTTCGGCTTCGTCAAAAACACGAGCAAGATTATTCTCTGTTTCACCGACATATCGGTTCATGATTCTGGACAAATCGATTCTGAAAAGATCGAGCCCGAGATAATTGGCGATGATGCTGGCGGCCATCGTTTTACCGGTTCCCGGTGGACCATAAAAAAGCACGCTCAAACCACGGCCATAAGGGAAGCGTTCGCCAAATCCCCAATCAGAATAAATCGTATCATGGGCATCTGCATAAAGCAGTACTTCATCGAATTTAACGCGTTCAGTATCCGGCAGAATCAGCTGATCGGGTTTGAAAGTCGATGGCGGTACAAGATCGGCGAGATCGCTGAGTTTATGGGCAAAATAGGTTCGACAGGCTTTGTCGAGATCGTTGAGATCGATGCGTTTACGTCTGGCAACGATACTGAGTCGTCTGGCTTCGCCGGCAGCTTGTCGGATTTGAGGTTCTGACATTTCATATCGTCTTGAAATTGCATCTAAAGCTTCTGCGGTAGGACATCTTTTGTCGCCTTCAAAAGCTTCGGTCCAAAGCTGACATCTGTGTTCCTGGCTTGGGAGAGGAATCGCAACCTGAGGCCATCCGGTAGTCAGTTTGACCATCCATAAAGTCATGTCTTCAACACCGGCGAGGAATTGTTCATTCTGAAAAAATGACTCGAGGACGATTTGTTGTGAACCTGTGATGAATTCGGGAAGTCTAGAGCATCTGAAATAGACGAAATCGTTGCCGAGTCTGGCTTCTCTGAAGAGATCGGCGAGCCGCATTTGCAAAGTTTCAGCGTCAAGCGTGAGGAGGCTGGGCAAATCGGCGCTGAGCAAGTTTCTTCCGAGCAAAGTGGCCACTGCGTTTGCAGTTTTTTCTTTGCCTGCGCCTGCCGGTCCTGTGAGCACAGCCGGCATCGTTTGTGTTCGGATAATCTGAAGAATGGCGGTCTGACAATATTGCGGCAAATGCAGTTTGCTCAGATCGATTTCATCACAAGTCCTGTAGGCAAATGCCGATAATCCTTCGTCGACGGGGACGTTATTGTCATTGGGATTTTTGAGAAATTCGAGGACGCGGTCGGAAACGATAACTTTTCGATTTGCGAGGTTTCTGTCAAAGCCATCGTGAGGATGAAGTCTTTTTTCGACAGAAATGAGGCAATGTTTTCGGAGGGGGGCACTGTAGGCAAGTCTTGCCAGATATTTGTCAAATTTATCTTGATTTTGGTTGGCAAGAATTCGGCAGACAACGGCAATGGTGGCGACATCGAGCCCGTGATCGCCGACGGCAAAGCCGATGAGTTCGGCGAGTGCTGGGTTAATGGCAATCCCGGTGAGGATCGCAAGAATTTCGATATCCTCGAGGGATAACATGAATCTTGTGTAAAGTTCAGCAAGACCGATAAAATTTTGTTCGGGAGATTCAACCCATTTTCGAACATAGCTTCGGAGTCCATCTTCGTAATTGGGCTGTCCAACGAAGAGGGTATTATCGGCTTCTTTGAGCGCTTTTGCCGCTTCCATGGCTGAGATACCGAAGGTGACGGCAGCATTTTCGTTCCCGAGTTTTTTATCTGCGGTTTCGAGGTAGATTCTGACTTTGAGCTGTCCAAACGCGAGGAGTGAAGTCAGATCTTGAGGAATAGCGAGATGTAGATCTTGGATATCGTTCGACATGGGGGAGATGAGGCAAAAAAAAAATGGCGGCGCGTATGGCGGTTTTACCGCCATAGCAAAGCCAGGCACGGCGTATGGCGGTTTTACCGCCATAGCCGTGTTATCCCAAACTAATCGGTAACATGAGGCGCTGAAATCCGGCTTTATTATTGTATTTTATTTGGTTTCGAGGGGAAGTTCGGCGCGGAAGATTTTGTTATCATCGGTTTGATAAGCGATGAATTCGCCGTTTTTGCTGAGTGTCGCGCGGATACGAATTTCGTTGTTGGGGTTTGAAATGTATCGGTATGCGTGTTTTTCGAGATCGATGAGGACGAGCTCGCCGGATTCAAATTCGTGCCCGTTATCGGTGGTGACGGCGTAAATGAGATATTTTCCATCAGGTGAAAAAGTGGGCGAAGTGCCTTGTGAGGCGATGAAAACGACGGCGTTGGCTTCGATGTCGAAGAGGTGGATGCCGGAAGTCAGGCCGTTAAAGGCGACGTATTTTTGGTCAGGCGAAAGGACGGGACCGTAATATCTGTCGGCGCGGAGGTCTGAAATGGCTTGTAATGTTTTTGTTTTTTTCGATTCCAGAATGATGACATCGTCGGCATCGTAAACGATGAAGGTGTCGGCATCATTTTTATGGATTTTTTTGAGGATAGGTTTGGATTTTTCGAGCGTGAATTTGTGGTGTTCGGTATCGCGTTCGAAAGGTTTAGAACGTTCGCGCATAGAGAATGTGCTGTCATCGTCCCAGGAAACGTATGCAGAAACGTTTTCAGCACGCATGATTTCTTTTTGCGCCAACGGTGTCCATTCATGGAGTGCGTTGAATTCGCCAGGTTTTCCGCGTTCGAACATGATGACGGTGGAACCATCGGGTGCGATAGACGGGTGGGTGACATTTTGGGCAATTTTTTCGGCGTTATGGAGTTGTGCGTTGGGCAGATAAGTCATGCGCCATAATTTTTTGGCATCGAGTTTGACCATTTGTCCGTCGATGGGCAGATTTTGCGGGAGATCTTGAGCGTAAGCTGCCGAAGCGAAGGCCGAGCATGCGCAGACGGCGCAAAAGATGAGGGATTTGAATTTCATCTGGCATCTCCTTTATTTGAACGACGTCGCAAACCAAGGGCGGCCAGAATACCGGCGGCCAATGCGAACAGTGCGTAAGGTGCGTTGGAAGCGGGACGTTTGGATTGTGCGCTGCATGCGTCTTCGGCAGCCACGAGTGTGACGCGCGGATACATCGGTTTAACCTGAATGGCGGAACCGTTATTATCGTTTGCCTTGAGTGGAATGGCGCAATAGCTGGGTTCACCGGCGTAAACAGTACATGAAACGGTATTTTCGAAATATCCGTCAGCAGTGGCTGTGACTTCATGCACGCCTTCCGGAATTTGATCGATTTCCCATTTGCCTTCGCCATTATAATGGATGGATTTGTAACCCTGGATTTTGACTTCAGATTCGAGAGTAAGGTTTTCGTTTCTTGAATCGTAAACAATACCGGTGAGTTTTCCGAGTTTGACGGTATCATTGAAGACGGCAATATGGCAGATGTTATCTTTGCCGGCTTCGACGATGCAAGTTGTCGTGCCGTTGTATTCGCCAGCCGAAGCTGTAATGTTGTATTCACCGGGCAGCAAAGTGGCTGTCCAGTTTTCTGTGCTGTTATATTCAATCGTCTGATCAAGACCTTCAATCGTAATCGTTGCGGCAATATAATCGTCGGTATCGGTGCCTTTATAGACGGTACCAGCAACGTTGGCAGGCTGGGGATCCAATTTGACCGTACATTCGGTAACTTCTTCTGATTTGACGGTGCATTGGCTTGAGTTTTCGGTGTATCCGGCCGAAGACCCGGCAACGGTGTAGGTGCCTGGGGCAAGATAGAACTGCCATTTATTTTTGGCATCGTAGTGATAAACTTGGCCGTCTTCTTCGATTCTGACTTCGCCGGCAATCAGTTTTCCGCTGACACTGTCTTCGAGTGTACCGCGCAGGAAACCGAATTTTGTCGATTCCTGAGGTATGGGAGTCATGCCGATATCGCAGGTTGCGGTGGCACCTTTATCGACTTTGCATGTGACATTTGCGGGTGCATAATCGATGGCTTCAGCAGTGACGGTATGTGTGCCGGCATCAACTGTGAATGTCCATTCGCCCTCGGCATTATAGCTGACAGACTGTGAACCGGTGCTGACGGTAGCTTTGATAAGATCGTTGGTTTCGATGTTATAAACTTTGCCTTTAATCGTACCTTTTTTGGGCGTAATCGTAATGGGGCAAGAGGCGGTGGCACCGGAATTGACGGTACAGCTGACCGAACCGGAGTTATAACCGGTGGCATCGGCAGTAATAGTATAGGTACCGGCATTGAGTTCAAAAGACCAATCGGTGGAGCCGTTATAATCGACAGACGCACCATTTTTAACGGTGACTTTGGCGGCAACTTTGGCACCGCTGGCACCGTCTTTAACACTGCCTGTGGCTTTACCTTTGGCAGGTGTTTCGGCTTTCTTGGTTATCGCAATGGAACACCACGACTGTCCGCCAGCTGTCACGGGAGCACAGTCGTTTCGCGTAACAGAGTTGTAGCCTTCTTTAGAAGCCGTGGCAGAATAGGAACCTACGGGCAATTCAATTTTCATGATACCGTAGGTTGAACCGCTGACGACTGATTTGCTGCCGGCTTTATAAGTGACGCCGCCAAGCCAATTTTCCTGTGCCACCGTATTGAGGAATGTCCCGGCCATGACATAACCGGTATTTGTAGCAGGCGGTTGCGGATCGGTAGAAGTCGAACCCGAGCATTTACTTGCAGTACCACCCCATTGTGCACAAAGTGCCTTACAATGTGCCTGTGCTGCGTTGTTCCGGTGTGAATCGCTTTTCAAATAGGTCGCATCTTTACTGCAGTTGACGATAAAACCTAATTCCGTCAACGTCGCCGGCATGTTCGTTTCGCGAAGGACGGCATAATTCGCTTTCTTCACACCGCGATTGGTCAATGGCCACACCGCAAGCATCTGATTTTGAATATGCGTTGCCTGAATATAACCCGGTGAAGATGAAGTTGAAGTCGTATAACAAAACGTTTCAATGCCTGTTGCTGTCGCACCCGCCGAATTCGTATGAATACTGGCAAACGTATCCACGCCTTTACTGTTGGCATAATCTGAACGCGCACTCAAACCGACATCCTTGTCTGTTTCACGCGTCAAATAAACGGTATGCCCAGCAGCTGTCAGCAACGGCTTGAGTTTTAAAGATACCGACAGATTGATTTCTTCCTCATACAAACCGCATCCTACAGCTCCCGGATCGCTGCCGCCATGTCCAGGATCAATGCAAATCTTTTTGGCTTCGGCTTCTGTAGCATATCCGACAGTCAATGCTGCTGCCAGGCAAATCAATGCTTTGTTCATTTTCCGCATACACACCTCCATGACGAAAAAACGCATCTTATTTTAATGATATCCCCCAAATGCGTCAACGTCTTGAGCTGTCAGCTTACCAAAATGAAACAATCATGATTTGATGTACTTTTTTTACAGGGGGCCAAGCCCCCTGCGTCGCTATTGGCTGCGCCAATACGCGCCTACCCCCAACCGGGGCCTTGCCCCGGACCCCATTGGGGCTCCGCCCTTTGGAATCCTGCCGGGGCGTTGCCCCGGACCCCACCAAAGGGGCTGAGCCCCTTTGGAATCCCGCAATTATGGGCGGGTTTCGCGAGTTGAATCATCCGTATTTTCTGCTGTTTTTTGCCGCAGAATGGATGCAAACTTGAGTTTGCTGTGATGAGCGAAGCGAATCAATCCGCCCTCTCCGGTTGGGAGAGGGCGGCCGCGAAGCGGCATGGGGAGAGGTCATCGTCATTCTGTCGACAAAAAAAATGGTCAAACGACCCTTTTTTTAAGTTTTCATTTTATTAAATCTTATTTCGTTTCTTCGGA
>JAGBXG010000344.1 GCA_017629415.1 Pseudomonadota bacterium
CGGCAGCAGGTTTCCTCATGTCTGAGGGTTCAAAACATGATTTTCTTTGTAGCCGTCGTCAGTGTGGAACCTGGGTTTGAGTGTTCAAAAATGGTTGGAATTGTGCCGGGTCGGGGTGTTGCGGGGCTTCAGCCCCGCATCGGGGGTAAGCGCGTATTTGCGCAGCAAATAGCGCCGCAGGGGGCTTGGCCCCCTGCCATATCATCCTCTGGCTCAGAGTTTTTTTAGGCTTGAGTTCTTTTGACATAAATTTGGTTTGTAAATTTGAAATTTCATACACAATCAAGTAAACCGCCGCGCACGTCTATTTTGACGCTTTGTATACTTTCCCTCATGATTTTGTATTTTTATGACTAAATCTCTTATTATTCTCGAGTCTCCGAACAAAATTAAGGCTTATCAAAGTTTCTTGGGCAACGATTTTAAAGTCATTGCCAGCAGTGGTCATATCAAAGACCTGCCTTCAAAAAGCCTAGGTATCGATATCGAACACGGTTTTGAGCCGCAATACGTCAATATTCCTAAAAAAAATCGCGAGATTGCAGAAATTCGCAAATGCGCTTCAGAAGCTGATGTCGTTTATTTGGCAACCGACCCTGACCGCGAAGGGGAAGCTATTGCCTGGCATATCGCCGACATCATTAAAAGCATCAAAAATGGTCCGCAGATTTTGCGTATTTTGCCTCAAGAAATCAGCAAAAAAGCCATTTTGCACGAGATTGCCAATCCCACTCAGATCGATAAAAACAAATACGACAGCCAACAAGCACGCCGGGTTTTAGACCGCCTTGTGGGATATCAGATCAGCCCGATTTTATGGGATAAAGTGCGCCGCGGGCTTTCGGCTGGCCGCGTTCAGTCTGTGGCGGTGCGTTTGATTGTGGATCGCGAAAACGCCATCCGGAATTATAAAAAACTCGAGTATTGGAAAATTAAAGCCCAGCTCGAAACAGCGCAAAAAGGCGCTCTGAATCCCATACTCGTGAAAGATGGCAAGCAAACGATATATTCAGATGCTTCTTCTGTTGAAAAACATCATCCTAAAGGTGTGATTGTTTCCGAAGAACAGGCCAATGCGCTTGTCAATCGTTCAGCGGCTGCGCCGTTTGTCGTGGCCAGTGTCGATAAAGAACGTAAGGAATATCGGACGAATCCACCGTTTTCGACAGCAGATTTGTTGCGTTGCGCTTCCAGTCAGCTTGGATTTTCGTCCAAAACGACTTCGAACCTTGCTCAAAAGCTGTTTGAAAGCGTGGATATTGCGGATGGTCCTGTCGGTTTGATTACTTATATTCGTACCGATTCGGTTCGTGTTTCTGATGAGGCTATGGCTGCTTGCCGCGATTATATCGGTAAAAATTATGGTGCCGATTATTTGCCCAAAAAGCCGATTCATCATGAGACTGGTGAAGGTTCGCGTAAAAAAGCTGTTAAAATTCAGGATGCACACGAGGCCATCCGTCCCACCGATGTCAACAGGACGCCAGAATCGGTTAAAAAATATCTGACGCGAGATCAGTACAGACTTTATGATCTGATTTGGCGCCGTTTTGTGGCATCCCAAATGGCCCCGGCGGTTTCGGATGTCACGACAGTCATGATTCAGAACGGCGATTTGATGTATCGCATTTCTGGGACAGTACCGCGTTTTGCCGGGTTCAAATGCTTGAATATCAGTACGGAAAAAGCCTTGAAAAATGCCGAAAAAGGGCATGATGGGGAGGATGGCGATGCTGTAGAGCATGAGTTGCCTGAATTGCAAGTCGGCGAGACGCTGAATTGCCGTTCAGTGGAAAAATCGCAGCAGTTTACGCAGCCGCCGCGCCGATATACCGAAGCCTCGTTTATTAAAGAACTCAAGGATCGCGGCATTGGTCGTCCGTCTACGATTACAACGACAGTCGTCAATATTCAGAACAAACAATACGTTGAAAAAGTCAAAGATGCTTTCCAGCCGACAGAACTTGGTGAACTCGTGACAGAGCTTTTGGTCAAGAGTTTCCCGGATATTCTTGAGGTGGAATATACTCGCGAGATGGAAGACAAGCTTGAAGTTATTGCCGCGGGTGAACAATCTTGGCAGCAAACATTAAGTGAGTTTTATGGACCGTTTTCGGAGGCTTTGTCTAATGCGAATGCCTCCATGCGCAATGTCAAACGCGAGTCGGAAGAGACGAATTTGACCTGCGAGAAATGCGGTTCGAAACTTGTGATCAAGTGGGGAAAAAACGGGCATTTTCTGGCTTGTACGAATTATCCGGCGTGTAAAAACACGATGGAATTCACGCGAAATGCCGATGGAACGGTAGTGCCGCAGGCTAAGACCGTAGAATATTCTGGAGAATGCCCTGAATGTCACAAACCGATGATCATTCGCAATGGCCGTTTTGGAAAATTCCTGGCATGTTCTGGTTATCCTGAATGCAAGCATACGGAAGCGCTTTCGTTGAATGTGACGTGTCCAAAAGAAGGATGTTGCGGCAAGATTGTTCAAAAACGATCCAAACGCGGCAAAGTATTTTATGGCTGCAATCGTTATCCGGATTGTGATTTTGTCAGCTGGAATGAGCCGACATCTGAGACATGTCCCAGCTGTGGCGAAGCACGGCTTGAAGTGATACGGCGCAGCAATGCCTCGAGTTTGCTTTGCCCCAAATGTGCGTATTCGAGACAGATGGA
>JAGBXG010000345.1 GCA_017629415.1 Pseudomonadota bacterium
ACGAAGAAAAAGCCGAACTTCCCGAAACCTCACTGTTGCTCACGGAAGCACCCACCGCAGCAGATGCTCAGGAACCCCAAGCTAAATCCTCAAATCTCGTCGTCGGCTTCGATGAAGACGACTGCAGAACAATCGTTGAATGTCCCATCATCACCGACGATATGCTCAGCATTCCAGACGAAGAAGATGAGGATGACGAAGACAAAACACGCGTCACATCACGTCCTGATATGTCATTCAGCCCCGCATCAAACCCAACAGATAATGATGACATTAAAACACAGGATTTGCCCAAAGTCTCCACACCTGCCTTCCGGGGTTATGTCGCACCCAAAGAAGCGATTACACCGCCCAAAGATGATTTCGACGACGACGACAGCATCGAAATCGGCGTAATGCCCAAAAAACCACTCAAAAGCTTCTGCTTCGAAGATGACGACGATGACGATGAAGCCACTCGGCAATTCACTAAACCTTCGTTCGGACCCAACAATAAACCTTGGTAAAGTTTCAATGATAAGACCTCAGTCTGTCACATGTATCACCGTATGTCTGAGTCTGCTGCTCTGTGCAGGTTGCCAAAACAGCAAAAAAACCTCTGAACTCGACAAAAACGAAAAAATTCATCTTCATATCGATACCGAAAATGAATTATCCCCTGACGAACTCAAACGCCAAAGAGACGTCAGAAAACAGATACTCGACAGAACTGAGCTCACCCAAGAAAGTGAAAAAAATATTCAGGATGCCCTCAACAACGCAAAAAATGTCCTGTCCGAAAACACTTTCAACCTGCTGCAAGCATCACAAAATACCTGGAATATCCAAGGACGAGGCAAAGATATCAACAAACTCGTCAAAACCGGTATCCCGGCTGCCGAAGCTTACGCACAAGCCGCATTTGACAGAGCCGAATGGATTCAGATACATACTTCGCAAGCCATGCTCATCGAAATGCCGGGAAATTACGGCGGTTTTTATCAAACTTCTGAAAACCGAACACTCGAAATTTATGAAATGCCCGGAAATCGACTCAACCTCGTGATCCGAGCTCCAAATGCCAACTTCACCTATACCGCCTCTGGCATCATTCAAAACGAAACCATTCGTTTGACTTCGGAAATCGACCCGAAAGCCGCTGTCGTTCTGTCCGCCGTACAAAAAGATATCCTCACCGTCGAACTCGATGCGGATTTTGTCACCTCGCAAGTTGCCGCCTCCGGTGCACTCATTGAAGGCCGCTTCGAACGCGTCAAACCAGGAGAATTCGATGTCTTCGCGCCTTGATTTCAGCGATATTCATTCCGAAATATTTCAGTCTGTCCACGGCTGGGCACAAAAAAATTTGGCACCAGGTGCCGCCGAACGCGATCGAAATGCCACTTTCGATCCCATCCTGTACCAAAAACTTGATACCGAACTCGGTATCATGAACATCACACTGCCCGAATTCCTCAACGGCGCAGGCCTCGATATCGCCGCAACCATCCATGCCATTGAAGCCCTCAGCACTGCCGATCCCGGCATCGCCATCAGCTACCTTTCGCAGGAATTGCTTTTTACCCACCAGCTTTATTGGACTTGGAAATCCGATAATGCTCAAATACCTCAAGAACATGCCGATATCCTCAAAAAAAAGCCCATATCCGGCATGGCGATGACCGAACCCGAAGCGGGTACCGATGTTCTCGGCATGAAAACTCGCGCGGACATCACTGAAAACGGATTCACACTCCATGGCGTCAAACAATGGATTACCAACGGCACCATCGGCGAATATTTTCTCGTCTATGCCAGAACGGGCGACGACAGACGCGATATCAGCCTGTTTCTTGTCCATGCCCATACCCCCGGCCTGACGCGCCAGACATGTGACGATAAAATGGGCATGCGCTCCAGTCCTACAGGCATTCTGACTTTTCAGAATTGCCAAATCCCTAAATGGGCGCTTG